>JAKUQR010000013.1 GCA_022450155.1 Gammaproteobacteria bacterium
GCGAAAGTAGGAGATCGGGTCAAAGATGTAAGGACTTCATTTGCGAGAGCCTGTAAACAGGCCAGAATTGAAGACTTTCGCATCCATGACCTGAGGCATACCTACGCCAGTTGGCTTGTAATGGGCGGTGTATCGTTATACGAGGTGAGCAAACTGCTTCGTCATTCTGGTATCAAGATGACAGAGCGTTACGCTCATCTGGCACCAGAGTATTTACACGATACAGTAGCAAATCACGGATTCTCAGCACATTTTCAGCACACTGAAAATCTGATCAAAGCAGTGGTGGGCAAAAATGGCTTAAACACTTAGGAAACTGGCGCGCCCGAAGGGATTCGAACCCCTGGCCTCTGCCTCCGGAGGGCAGCGCTCTATCCAGCTGAGCTACGGGCGCCTCTAAATTAGTCCTACAAAAGACCTTAAAACTCAGGCAGCGACTCCGTGCAAGTTTACCTGAATGGACTGGAGAGGACTCTAAGGGACCCAGTTTCAGCACATTTTAAGCACACGAAGATTTAACCTTCGAATCAATCTAAATCGGTGCCCCCGGAGTTGATGCTCAGGTGCAATCTATGCTTCAGGTCTTTCTCAATATTTTCCATTTTGGTATGGATATCCAGCAAGTAATCGACGCACCGCGCATAACCTCACACAGTTTCCCGTCTTCCTTCGCCCCCTTTCGACATTTCCCCGCGGTGGTAAGCCTGGAGGGTCGCATTGACGAAGCGGTCCGTCAGGAACTGGAGCGCCGAGGCCACCGCCTGGATATATATCCTGACTACACCAGGAATGCTGCGGCGATTGAGGTCATCGTAGCGAAACCAAAGCCGGGATTTATCCGGGCCGGCGCTGACCCACGCCAGCCAGCGTACGCAATCGTACGATAGGGTCCCTGAATAGGCCACGATGCGGGGCGTAGATACCCTCAAACGGCGACCAGCCAATCACAGCGTCAAGTCGGGCTATCCCGTATCCGCCGACAGTTCTAACCCGGGATGATCAGGACAGGAAATGTTACGCCATTGCTCATGGGTACGATGACGGAGACAGTATTGTCATTTTCCACCGCTACGGGAGCAATTTCTCCGCTGCCCAAATCGATCTGTTCACCATGGGCAGCGCCGAAGGGAACTGACAGTTCCGTCGCATGCGTGTCGGGCAGGGCAAGCACGATGGTCCCCTTGCCGACCTGAAGTTGGATATAACGTCCGCCGGGACATTCACCCACTGCGCCTGCACTGATCTCGCCGTCCACCCTGTTTAAAGCCGCGTTCAGGTGTCGCACCAGATGGAACCCGGGGCGTGGATTAAACATTCGGTCCAGGACGCCGGTCCGTGGGAAATAGCCTCGGTCAATGTCGACGAAAGTATCGGCGTAGACGGTGACGTTGTCGAAGGCCGCGGCGGCGGCCATGGCCTCGGCGATGCGGCTGACACTCAGATAGTCGTCGGCTGTTTCCAGGGCCGGGTTAGCGCCGAACATGCGCAGATGCACGGAAGCGGCGACGCCCAGGTCCGTGGCGATAGCGCTGGCCGTGGCGGCTGTCGCCCAGGGTGACATTTCCAGTGTCAGCCGGAAGACCAACCCGCTCAGTGCACCGGAAAGCTCCGGACGGGCCAGGGCATCGGCCATCTGGTCCCTGTCATCGGCCAGGAAACCATGATTGATGGCATGGTAATATTTCCCCGCTTCACTGCGTTGCTCATCGATGGATCTGAGCCGCGAGAGATAGACGGGTACCTCGACGGCCCGCGCTATTTCGCCGACGCCGCCGATATCCCGCTCCAGGACCTCCCAGTTGAGACCGATCTCCCAGGCCGAAAAAATGTCCTGGTGTGCGGTGATCAGGTCGCGGTGGCGCGGGGAGGGGTTGCCGAAAGAGAACAGGGTGAATTCGTGGCCGTGGGACTTCAGCATGCGCAGGCGATCGATGTTATCTGGTGTCTGTAGATCCTGGAATGGGATCCGAATCTTCTTGACCCCCATTTCCCAAAGCGCCATCAGCGGGTAGTCGTTGCGAACTTGCTTGCGGTCAAATTCATCGAGGCCACCGGTAGGCGGGATCTCGACAATCTCCATCCAGTTCTGGCGCATGTCGAAGCCGAAATCGCCGCGCCTGTTGAGGCGCGGGTGCACGGGAGCGATGCACGATGGCCCGGCTACGACCGGCGAGCCCAGTGCGGCCTCGTTACCGTAGGTGCGGACGACATCGCAGACGTGACCTCCCTCGTGAACGTGGACGATGAAATAGCCCAGTTTCGGTTTATCATTTCGGCCGAATTCGCTGCCCGGGCCGGGGGAGATTCGGTACATCTCGCTGTAGTCCAGCCGCACGAAAGCTGTCGACGGCAACAGGTAGCAGTCCGTTTCGCCATGGCGATAGAACCAGAAATTGTGCACGTGGCCGATGAAAAGGGCCTCGACGCCATACTTTTCCAGGAGATTCAACATCCAGGTGCGGCCCGGCTCACCGATGTTGTCGTAGTTCTCTTGCTCGTCGGGTTTCGAGAAATAGGGCGGATAATGGCTGTGCAGGAATATGCGCTTGTCTCTGTTGGCTGCCAGGTCGGTTTCCAACCAGGCCCGTTGCTCCTTCTCAGCGGCGAAACCCGAATTGATGATCTGGGCGTTGACGATGATGAAGTGGCAGCCGTCATGGTCGAAGGACCGATACTGGGCACCGAAGTGTTCATCCCAGAGCGCCAGGTAGTCCTCATGGATGCGGGCTGCCGGGGCCCAGTCGTTGGGCTTGTCGCCGACGTCGTGGTTGCCCGGCGTCAGGTAGAGAGGGTGGTTCAGCTCTTTGGCCTGCTCATGAAATCGCGCCGCCGCGGCGGCGTAGAGGTCTGGGATGGCAGGCACTGGGTGAACCAGGTCGCCGACGTTAACCACGAAGGCCAGATCACGGGCATTCAGATCGCGGATCACGTAGCGCATACGTCGGTTGGCCAGGCGGTTCACCTCAAAAGGGGAATTACAGTCGTCCTCGCCCTGGTTTACGTGCGTGTCGGTGATTACACCGAAACTGAACAGGCGCCGGCCGAGCGTGTCGGGGTTCAATGGTTCGATGGTCATGGATGACTTCCAATTTGAGTCGTGGAGAGAGACCTATACCGCATATGAAAATACCTTACCCGCCGGATCCTGACTATGTCTCGCAGGAATCAAAAAGGAACCTCTAATCGCTAGAGATCAATCCCAGTTTTCAGTGGAACGATCCACTGGCCCCGCGCCTACTATCGGGACTCACGCGTCTATTAACACAGCTGTGTTATAGGCGCAATATTGGTGTATGAAACGTATGATTGCCATTGGTTTATCGGTTCTGATACCGAGAACGTGATCCGCTGTTTTCTCGACCTGGCGCCGTTTTAACCTCTGGTTCAGCGCTCCGTTCCAGCCGGTGGACCTTCCGTTGCCGGGCCGTGGCGGCTGGGTTCTTCGCCGTCGCCATCCAGGCCGTGATAGCGGGGCAGATCGTCGGCGACGTCGAACCAGGCGATCCGTCGACTGTGGTACCAGTGCAGGCTGGGAACGTAAGCGTCGGGATCGTCGAAGGTGCTGATGTGAAACTCGATAGTCCGGGGGTCGTCTTTCTCGCTCTCAATGGTCAGCGGGGTTCCGCATTGGTCGCAGAACGCCCGCCCCACCCCCGGCGAGGACTGGTAGATCTTGCGTTCCCCTTCCGTGAACCGGACCTTGTCGGCCTCGAAAATTACCAGCGTGACGACCGGTGCGCCGTTGTGCCGCCGGCAATCCGCACAGTGGCAATGGCCGGTGACCACAGGCTCGCCCATGGCCTGGAAACGTACCGCGCCACAAAGGCACCCGCCGGTCCCTGTTTCAGGTCTGTCACCCTTCATCGCAGCAATCCTCCGCTGAATCGGTACCCAAAGGAAATCACGTCGAGCGGCACAGAGCAAACGACTCATTCAACAGCCTCAGCCAGAAGCGGACATTCAGGTTTCGCCGTTCGACTCGAGAGAATAGGAATTATATACAGTCAATCAGCGCCATTGGTGAAGTCTCCAACGGGTGAACTGGACTGGCTCGGGCGATAGTCACGGACATCGACTGGGCCGGCCATGGTGGTGGTGACTTTCCGTTTGTGAGGCTGTGAGATAGGGGCAAGAGGGTTACGGGCAGATCAAAGAGGAACCCTAATCCCTACAGATCAATCCCCGTTCTCAGTGGAACGATCCACTGGCCCCTTGTCTTGTTATCGGGACCCATCGATCAGCACACAACCCTGTGCGAGCTATCCGCTGAACCGTAGGTTTGCAAGGTCGTTTAAGCCATTCTGGTGCATGTATTAAGCAATGGACCCTGATTCGACTAAAGCACGCACGAGAATCCCTAGTATTTGGCTAGAACATAGGCTTTTTACTCTAAAGACCCATGATTCAAGGGCTCAGAAAATGGCTTATTTACTGGGTTGTTTCGATAGTCCCGGTTTTAAGAATCGAAGCAAACAAACTTCAGTTCCATCCTAAACCTTATATTTATGGAGATTCCAGTATCTGTCCGTCTGTACCTTTGTCTTCCTGTCAGCCTGGCGTTTCACCAGATCCTCTGCTCTGGTTGCCCCTCTGTAACAGGAATAAGATAGCGGTAGGAAACGCTTCTGCTCGATTTTTTGCTACCCTGACCGCACTCATGGAGGATGAATAAAGTGAACTTTCGATATGCCGAAGACTACCAGGCGGGGGATGTATTTGACCTCGGGACGTACGATGTTACGCGAGAAGAGATCATAGAGTTTTCGCGAAAGTACGATCCTTTCCCATTCCACATCGACGACCGGGCGGCTCAAGAAACCGTTTTTAAAGGCATCATTTCCAGCGGATGGCTGACAGCTCTGATCTGGCTTCGGCTAATGCATAAGGCGTTCCTATGTCATGAGACAACCTTAGGTTCGCCTGGCCATGAAAAAATGAACTGGCCGACGCCCGTGCGCCCTGGGGATAAATTGAGTGGGCAGGTCGAAATTGAGGAGAGCCGGGTGTCGGTAAGCAAACCCGACTTGGGCTTTGTCCGCTACACCTCCACGTTAAAGAATCAAAAGGGTGAGGACGTCTTCGTCACGACAAGCACTTTGATTGTGAAACCGCGCCCCGCACCAACGGAGGACAAGTAAGGATTCGTCTAACGATGAAGGCAGACAGGTTTGCAGCTTTAGTGCGGTGCTGGGTTTAAGATAGCGGGATGAATCGCTTGAAAATATAGGAGATCAAAAATTAACCTTTGCGTAGTATCTCAATACAACTGTACCGTCGATGAATTTGAAGCTATGGTTAAGGAAGGTGAAGAAGAGACCTCTGCCTTCATTACTGATTATGAATTGGTCAAAGTCAACGACCACAAATCAATATTGCTACTGAATTGCATGGATATGGAAGCTTTCCAAGCTCTTATGATTTCGCCTGAGATGAAGCAATGGGATGAAGAGAACGGATGTGTAGACATCGTCTACTCGATGAAAAGAATAAACTAATAAGGAGATTTATGAGGTCACCTAAGCTAACATTGACGATAGTATCGGCAATTCTAGTACTGACTGGATTGGTGTTTATCGGCTTGCTGAGCAAATTACCAAAGAGATTTGGCCGGAAGCTGATGCCTACGCAATGAATATTGGCGTCGTCATGCGTTATATCCTAGGGGCATCGGTTATTGCGAGCGGCTGCATACTTTTTCAGGCACGGGGAGTCGAAGAACGGGAAAGCGTTAAGAAAATTCTATTGGGTGCTGCGGTAGGATTTGCTGTTGTTTTTGCAACGATGGTGTTTTTGCGCGTTACAGGCAAAAATTTTGTTCCGCCACCACCTTTTGTCATAACAGCAGTTATTTCTGGTTTGTGTTTTTGGTCGGCGTTTAAGGTTAAAAGCGGCTGACCGCAACTCTAGACAAAGCAACCGGCACATACAGATGAAACACATCTACACATTCCTCTATCTGTTCCTGCAGAGAGGTTTACAGTTTTAATGGGCTGTTGGGAATGAGATGGTGAGATGAAACGACAGGGTACTATTCAGAATGAGTGATGACTCGACAACACCAAGCCTGACCGAATTTCCTTATGCGCCCGAAAACTGGTCACCGCATGACTGCAAAATCATTGCTGACGATGAAGGGATTGATCTGACTGCAGACCATTGGGCAGTGATTCAATGCCTGCAGGAGTACTTCGCCCGGAACGATGGACACGTAAATGTCCGGAAAATACAGGATGCCCTGCATGAGAGATTCCACCATATTGGCGGGCGGCGAAGATTGTTTGAGATAATTCCGGGTGGGCCGGTGGCACAGGGATGCCGACTTGCTGGACTTAAACCTCCGCCGGGGAGCGTGGACCCATCTTTCGGCAGTGTTTATTGAAGAAATTAAAACTGTGTTAATAGAACATAAGCGGCGGTAACCCAGTATGCCTCTAGAGTGCATCCAACTTAATCCGGCCAGGCCATCGATCACCTGTAAGTTCCTTATCTGGGCTACATGGTCAAAGAACCAACGTCGTTACCGTGTCGAACAATCATCTACCGACTAGGTCGTACGTTCACCTTTCGGCACCGTCGGCATTCTCTCTTCTCAACAGCCCCGCCCCGACCAAAGCTACTGGTAACACTGATAATGCGGTAGTCGTGTACACCCGCCAGGCATAACATCCACCCGGCAAAATGCCGTGCACTGTTTTTTTGCGTTGGAGGTAACTGATTCACACCCACCCTCCATTCCCAATAGACTAATTAAGAGGTTTAATTGGTTATATTAAACCTTAATAACCTGAGTTGTTAACGAAGATTTCAGAGGCGTATGGATGTGCAGAAAGAACACCGTTTATACCCCTAAAACTATACCGTTTTAGGCCAGGGGTGTGCATCAATCAGCGGTTTTAGGGGGTTAAGTGGTTAACTCTTTAGATACATTCGGTATGATTTGAAATCTTACCCATAGAGGAGGACAAGTGATGGAAACTGATGCGGTAACCATCCTGTACGGAAAGGATGGCACAGGCGGAGTAGCAGGTCATATCAGAGAGGAGACAACGAAAATCATCCATAACTACTTGGATGATTTGTCTATTGGAGAAGTGGTAGACATACTTTCAGAGATTTCAGAGGCAGACGAGTTTCCTGACCTTGTCATTGACTGGTTTGACTTGATAGAAAACTATATTGAGGCAAGACACCAAAGTGAATGACCTTATCTTGGACCCATTTAATGCACCGGGTGTCATGCTTTGTCTGTCTTCGCTGATCCGATTTAGTTCTTGGCACAAATCTGAGAATCTGTAACCCTACCTACGAAACTGAACCACTCTTCCTAAATTTACACAGGCCTTGCTATTGCAGAGCCTTAATCCGAGCAACGCCTAAGCAAACCACCCAACAAAATGCCGTCGCTATTGGCCAGGCGCACGATATAGTCCAGTCAGAGTACCGGCTCTTTCCGCCGCCTTCACCGCATCGTCGATCTGAATCAGAGCAGTAGTACTGAGATCCGCGATTGCACCAGAAGAACCAGCCGCCATTGAAACTGTGAGCGCATCGATATCGGCTGGAAATTCCGTAATCATAATTCCATCGGAATCACCCAGAGTGTAATAGGCATCGATCAGTTTACCGCCAGCTGCCTCAATCAGCGGTCTAATAGCTTCTATTCTATTTTCGGGCTTCGACACGAGGCCTTTGACCGCCTCTTTAGAATACGTAAATTTGTGCAGATACCTTGGCATGATGTGATCTCCTTAGAATTGTAGTTCTGAATAGCAAACTATTCAGCATCCCAATCGGGGTCTATCAGTGAATCAATAGCTGATACAGAGTTGATATACTGTGATGGACTTCTGATGAGGATTGAATCGTGCATGCACCTGATATGAAAGACAAGGTTGTTATCGTTACGGGCTCTGCCCGGGGCATAGGTCAGGCCATAGCCGAGCGTTTTGCAACTGAAGGTTCACGAGTGGTTCTGGCTGATCTCGATAAAGACGGAATCGAAAGCGTAGCGGGGAAGATAGTTGCTGATGGTGGTTCAGCTATTCCAGTGGCTACCGACGTCGCGATCGAAGAACAGGTCGATGCCCTGTTCGACACCACACTAAACGAATACGGCACTGTTGATGTGCTCGTTAACAACGCGGGCCTTACATCGCCGGTCAAGCATATCCTGGAAGTAGACAAAGCCTGGTGGGACAGACTGATCGGAGCCAATCTTACGGGCACTTTCCTGTGTGCACGTCGGGCAGCCCACATCATGGCACGCAAGGGGGAAGGCAGCATAATCAACATGTCATCCGGCGGAGCGACCAAAGCACATCGAGCTTTTGTCGCCTATGACGCCTCCAAGGGCGGTATAGAGGCAATGACACGTGCACTTGCGTTGGATCTGGGGCCTTATGGCGTACGTGTCAACTGTTTGGTACCCGGGTTCATTGACACCTACGGGGCCAGTGTGGAAGTTCGGGAAAAACAGGGCGCGATTGTGCCGCTGGGCCGTATGGGTGAAGCTGCCGACCTGGCTGGCAGTGCTGTGTTCCTGGCCTCATCGGACGCTGCTTACATCACTGGACACCGCATTGTGATCGATGGCGGCGTCCTCGTTCAGCAGCGCTCTGCCAATGTGGACACTTTTCCACCCAGCCAGTTTCCCAAGCTGGACTAAAGGATTATTAATTCCCTCCGGAAACAACATAATGGTGAGAAGCTGTCCCGGCTCAACTCAATCGCCAGTAACCGAAGATGTCATCGTGTCCAGAGTTGCTTTAGGTCTTACTGGTTCTGTAAAGCCGCTATTTCCTAAATGTGGTAGTCTAGTGGGACACGATCGTATACAAGTGATCTTTAGTTCAAAACGTTCCACAATTTTATTTAGCAGAGGAAGTTTGCATGACTACACTAGAAAAGAAATCTTTTGATAACCCCGATGACACTAAAGCTCCCGACAAGACTCTCGCCCAAACGGTTAACTTTGGAACCGTCGCCGCATCAAGAATTACCGTACAACCCGGCTGGAGCTGGTCAAGTTGCATCAAGCCGATGGTCGGTGGTGACAGTTGCCAGGCAGGGCATGTCGGAATGGTTCTAAAAGGCTCACTCCGGGTTCGGCATGACGATGGCACTGAGATTGTGGTAAATGCCGGCGACGCCTACTCGTTCGCCCCGGGTCACGATGCTTGGGTCGAGGGTGATGAGGAGGCTGTAGTCTATGAGTTCAATAACACGGGCAAGACTTATGCCGTTTGGGAACAAGCCTAGAATTTAGTCTGAATGACAAAAACCCCGCAGTGCGGGGTTTTTTTGTACTGCGCCCACCTTACGTTTCCTACTGTACGAAGCTGTTTCTAAATCTGCTATTACCCGACGGGCAATGCTCGTTCAAGAATCAAATTGAAATCCGTACCGGCTGGTAAAGTGCCGTAACTACCTAGCCAGTGGGACCCAAGCCGAGTGGCGCAGAAAGCATCCGACACCGGAGTTGGTGCATGCTGCACTAGAAGCGTAGCTTGTAATGTTAAAGCAATCAGTTCAGTCAACTGTCGTGCCCGCGTTTCCAAATCTTCAGGGTCGCCAAGTTCCGCAACCAACCTGTCTATGGCAACATCCAACAGAATGTTTTCATGCCGTACGGATTCGAGTTCGGTCAGAATCGCTGGGATGGCTGCGGTCTCTCTAAACATGGCCCGTAATACATCCAGGCACATGATATTTCCTGACCCCTCCCAGATACTGTTCAGTGGTGCCTCACGATAAAGACGGGGCATGATCGAGTCTTCGATATAACCTGGGCCCCCAAGGCATTCAAGGGCCTCAACACAATGAGCCGGTGCCCGCTTGCAGATCCAGTACTTACCGACAGCTGTGACAATGCGCGCAAATGCCGCTGCTTGCTCGTTCTCGGCTGATTCATCGATTGCGCGACCAAGTCGCAATGTCAGTGCCAACGCAGCCTCCGATTCAATCGCGAGGTCAGCAAGCACATTGCGCATTAAGGGCTGATCAATGAGCTTTTTATTGAACGCAGCCCGGTATGCTGTGTGATGCATGGCCTGCACCAGCCCTTGGCGCATCAGGCCAGCAGAACTGGCACAACAGTAGAAGCGAGTGCCTCGCACCATTTCAATGATTGTCGGGATGCCCCTGCCCTCCTCGCCAACCATCAATCCCCAGGTATCCTGATATTCCATTTCTGAGGAGGCATTTGACCGGTTACCGAGTTTATCTTTGAGTTGCTGTATAAAAAGGGCGTTACGTTCACCATCCGGTCGCCAGCGTGGAACCAGAAAACACGACAGACCATTATCTGTGTAGGCCAGTGTCAAAAATGCGTCGCACATCGGCGCCGAACAGAAGTACTTATGTCCAGTGAGGTAGTATTCAGCGGCCTCCCCCGTCTGGACACCCACAGGAATGGCTCGAGTAGAGTTAGCCCGCACGTCTGAACCACCCTGTTTCTCAGTCATGAACATGCCCATGGTGGCACCGGTCTTTTGGTGTACCGGAATATCGCGTGGGTCATATTTTTCTACCAGCAATCGGGGAATCCATTCATCCCCAATGACTGGTGTCATCCGCAACGCGGGTATTGCTGCATAGGTCATTGCCATGGGGCAGAGCACGCCACCCTCAGCCTGGGTAAACAGGTAAGTCAACGCCGCGTGTGCAACCTGTCCACCGGACCGCGGATTTTTCCAGGCAAAACTCGGAACATCATTCTCGATCGCCAAGGCCATCAGTTCATGGTAGGCCGGATGGTAGTCAACCTGATTAATACGCATCCCATAGCGGTCAAAAGCCCGCAGCTCGGGTGGATAACGGTTGGCAAGATCAGCCTTTTTGAACGTTTCGGCCGAACCGGTGTCCCTACCAAACTCGCTCAATCTTTCTTGCGCCCAACCAGCGCCTTCTCGCTCGATGCCTTCGTGAAGAGCCTGGTCATTCGACCACAGATCCTGGTCGCCAATATAAGGCGGCATATTTTCGACATCATGGGTGGGAAGGTTAGCAAGCGGTCTAGCGGGAATCATGGCTCTGTTCCAGGCGATTCGACAATAGGAAGACGTTGTAATTTACAGCGCTTCGAACACTAAGCAAAGTATAGCGTCGTCCCAGATCGGCAACGACTAGGCTGAACGATCCAAAGCTAACGGATTTCAGGCTGCGCTGACGAAACCCAGTTCACATCACTGCGCCAGCGCAGGGATTGTGTCGCTGGACTCAGACACATTGTGCAGGTGATCTAGACCAAGATCGGACCCCGGTGTATTACCATTGCGGTGCCTTGCGACTGCGCATAATTGTCGTAACCTACCAGTCGAACGTGATGACCCGGGTTATCCTGACGACAGGCGGTAGCTCCAGCTGGGCTGTAGATTCCTTATTCCCTACCCAACTGCAACATTGGGACTCGGTCGACACGTCTAGAGATGGCCGGTCATCTGCTCGCGGTATTGTTCCCTGAGGCGACCTGCAGCAACGACCGTATTGCGCATCAGCACGGCAACCGTCACCGGACCAACCCCCCCAGGGACGGGTGTAATCCAACCAGCGACTTCTCGGCAGGAGGTGTAGTCGCAGTCCCCGACGATTCTGAATTTGCCCTCATCATCTTTGACCTGATTGATTCCGATGTCGATGACCGCAGAGCCTTGACGAATCATGTCTCCTTTTAGAAGGCCTGGTTTTCCGACCGCAATCAAGACCGCGTCGGCCGCACGTGAATGCAACGCTACTTCCCGAGTCAGGTGATGACAGACCGTCACAGTTGCCCCTTCTGCCATCAACAGAAAGGCTATTGGTTTGCCTACAATCTCGGAGTGACCTATGACGGTCACCTCCAGTCCCTCTATCGACAAACCGGTGCCGCGAAGCAGTTCAACTGCTGCGATTGCTGTACAAGGGCCTAACTCGAGTTCCCGATACACGATATTTCCAATTGACGTCGGATGCATCCCTTCAACATCCTTAAGTGGATGAATCGTAGCCTGCAGGTGTTTAATCGGCAGATTTTCAGGGATCGGTCTTTGCAGAATTATCCCCGTTATGCGTGGATCAACATTCAAGTTGACGATTGCCGCATGAACTTCGGCTTCGGAAATATCGGGAGGAAAATATTTCTCTACAAAATCAATTCCGACTTTCGATGCATTGCGCTGCTGGTTACGAACATAACGGTCGACCGCAGAATTATCGCCGATCCGGATAGAGACCAGTGTCGGTGCCCAACCATCCTGCTTTAATGCATCGACATCAACAGCTACCCTCTGCAAGATCTCGTTGGCAACCACTTTCCCATCGATTTCAATGCCAGTCATAGCCTCACCTACCTTCTTGATTCACGCGGATGACAATCGGCCTTAGCCTGGAACAGTACAAGTCCACGCCAAAGACTAGACCCTGCAGATGTCATTGTAGAACCCGAATCACCTAAATCGGGAACTCAGTAAAGGAGGTCCAATATTGGGTTACCAACTCCTGTCCAGTGCACTTAATTCTGAAGCGAGCTAGATAGCTTGGGTATTCAAGTACTCCAGGAGTTCGGCGGGTGCATCAGAAAGGTGCCCGGCACGGACCTCTTTAAGTTCGCAACGGCTGCCGTAACCCCAGAGCACGCCCGTTGATTGAAGCCCGTTACTGTGGGCTGCCAAAATATCGACTGAACGATCACCGATCATCATCGAGCGGTCTGAAATCTCTGATGATTCCAATAACACTGCGATCTGCTGTGACTTGCTGATACCGATCTCCCCACCACTGACAAATCTGAAACACTCTGTCAGCTCAAACATCTGCAGTATCTTTTCCGCAATATCGTTTCGCTTCGACGTGCAGATACCAAGATTACAGCTCTGCAGCTGGTAGAGCCCATCAATAACCTCGCGCATGCCGTCATACATGACATTTTCGCTGAATCCAACCTCGAGGTAGCGTTCCCGGTACTTGTCCACCATGCTGGGTATCTGCCTTTCGTCGACATCAGCCGCGAGGTGGTAATACATCTGATCCAGCGGCAATCCGATCAGGCTCGAGATCTGTTCTGTCGAGCACGGCTCAAAACCGTGATGGATCAGCGCGTAATTAATCGAGCGGGATATCCCTACACTGGGGTCGCTGATTGTTCCATCAAGATCAAAAATGAGGCTATCGTAACGCATCCGGTTTTAGCCTCGGGCCCCGGGGATTACCCAAATGCGTTGAAGGTAATAATTGTCAGAGTATCCCGGATCCCTGGCACCGACTGGACTTGATTGTTCACAAAGTGTCCCACGTCACCCTCATCGGCTACATAACATTTTACGAGCAGATCGTAAGGACCCGATACCGAGTAGACCTCTGATACACCATCGATCTCCACCAGTTCTTCTGCCACACGGTAGGACTGACCCAATTCACATTTAACCTGGACGAATATAGTCTGCATCTAAGCTCTCCATGTAGTCAGCTTTACTCAAATTGCCGAGTATAGGCCGCCATCTCTTCAAGCTTTTCCAGCGCTGCCTTGGAATCCAGGATGGCTCTAGCCTCAGTCATACCTTCAGCAAGAGATGGCACGAGATCTGCTGCATAAAGTGTGGCCCCTGCATTTAGCATAACCATGTCATAAGCTGGACCCGGATTACCACCTAACGCCTGCCGGATCATTTCAAGACTCTGTTCAGCACTGTCGACACGAATCGAATCTAGAGGCTGAATCGTCAATCCAAAGTCGTCGGGTTTGATCGTGAAATCAGCTACGCCGCCGTCCTTGTATTCAGAAATACAGGTGGGCGCAGCGATGCTGATCTCATCAAGTCCATCCTCAGAATGAACCACCAGTGTATGCACACTCCCCAGATTTTCGAAGGACTCAGCAAGCGGCCGCACCCATCGTTCTTCATAAACACCAACCAGTTGCCATCCTGCACCAGCAGGATTGGTCAAAGGCCCCAACAGGTTGAAGATCGAGCGTACACCGATTTCCCGACGAGGCCCCACGGCATGTCGAGTGGCACCGTGATGTGTCGGCGCGAACATAAAGCCGATACCAACTGCATCGATCGTTCGACCAACGTTCTCAGGAGACAGTGCTATATTGACGCCAGCTGCTTCAAGCACATCAGCGCTGCCCGATTTGCCGGTCGCTGCCCGGTTACCATGCTTGGCCACGACAGCACCGCCCGCAGCCGCCACAAACGCAGCTGCAGTTGAAATATTGAACAGCCCAGCTGAATCTCCACCGGTACCCACCGTATCGACTACCTTGTCTACCGAGACTTCTACTTTCGCTGCATATTCACGCATCACCGTCGCGGCACCCGTTAATTCATCGACAGTCTCGCCTTTAATATGAAGCGCTACCAGAAACGCCCCGATCTGGGCAGGTGTCGCCGAACCATCCATGATAATCCGCATGACATCCTGCATCTCCACAGAATCCAGGTTCCGCGGCTGACAGGCCGCTCGTATGGCATCGTGCATATTCATGGTTTCACCCCCAACTGGCGCCAGTACAGCAGTCTGGGATAATTTAGGGAATCAGTACTGTGGCACCTGTGGTACGCCGACCTTCTAGCTCACGATGGGATTCTGCCGCATCGCCGAGTGTGTGCTCCTGATTGACCTCAACTTGTACAGCACCGGTAGAAACCACATCAAACAGTTCGAGTGCAGACTGAGTGAGACTCTCCTGTTCGGCAATGTAGTTAAATAACGACGGTCTCGTGAGAAACAGCGACCCTTTTGCCTGAAGCAGTGCCGGATCGATTGGGTCCGGTGTGCCGGACGAAGCTCCGAATAACACCATGGTCCCCAATGGCTGCAGGCAATCAAGCCCCTTAAGAAACGTATCCTTACCAACTGAATCATAAACCACGTTTACTCCCTTGCCATCCGTGATCTGATTCACTTGTTCTACGAAATCTTCCCGGGTATAGATAATAGTGTGATGGCAGCCATGTGCCCGGGCGAGGTCAGCTTTTTCTTCTGATCCTACCGTTCCGATGACCGTTGCGCCGAGATGACTCGCCCACTGACAGGCCATCAGACCAACACCCCCTGCAGCTGCATGAAAAAGAATGGTATCTCCGGCGCTGATGGCGTAAGTTCGCCTTAACAGATATTCGGTCGTCATTCCCTTGAGCATGATTGCGGCACCGACGCGGTCGGCTATTTCATCAGGCAACTTGACCACCCGGTCTGCTGCAATCAACCGTTCTTCAGCATAAGCACCAATAGGCGGTGCTGCATAGGCAATACGATCCCCTACGGACAAGTTGTTCACTCCATCTCCAACCGCCTCGACGACTCCTGCCGCCTCGAAGCCTGGCGTAAATGGGGTCTGCACTGGATAGGACCCGGTACGAAAATAAACATCGATAAAGTTCAGTCCTATGGCTGTATGCCTGACATGGACCTCGCCAGCACCGGGTTGTCCGATCTCCACATCCTCAAGGATCATCACCTCAGGGCCACCGGTGTTGTGCACACGTATTGCTTTTGTCATTTCTTTCTCCTAAAGCTTCCGCAAATTATGTCCGTTATTGTAGCGCGACCAACAAGCCCACAGCATGGAAGTCAGACCTGGATCACACCCCGTGGCATGTGATTAACCCGTTCACAGGCCCCTTCTGTAACGATTGCAGTCTCCCCCAGACACATACTCAGTCCAGTGCTGTCGTCGAGCAGTATCATATGCATAAAAAAGACCATTCCGGGTTCAAGCACCTGAGGATTGTCAGCCCAGATCATTGGCCAATCCATCCAGGTCGGAGGATAACTGATACCCACACTGTATCCACAGGCAGCGAGTGCCGCATTGGCGTAGCCACCACGTTCAAACGCATTCGCGTGGGCAGCATACAACTCGCCGACTGTGTTTCCCGGACGCAATAGGGCCTGACAACTCTCTAAGGCGTCAACACATGATTCATGCATTGCCTGCTGCCTGGGATTGGGGTCACCCGTAACAATGTTATACATCATGCAGGCATGGTAATGGCGGTAAGCAGCTGCAGGCTCAAATATGACCTGGTCGTTATCTTGAATGATTTCGTCACCCGTGTGATATCGACAAAACACCGCTGACTCCCCAGCACCCATCGGCCAACGGCTCGCCGATGGGTCACCGCCCCCCGACATTAAGACCTGCATCATGGCGCCATACACAGACTTGACCGTATTGCCGGGTTGAGTGTACTCAATACTGACCTCAAGCATCTCATCACACAGCGCACCTGCTTGACGAACATAATCGAGTTCTAAATTACTTTTCACCAGTCTGGCAAGCCGAACAGTGTCTGATGCATCAACCAGCGTACAGAAGTCTTGAAGTGCTGCATTCACGACCAGAGCTCGCTGACCGGTTAGTCCATAAGCATGATATTCAATACCAATGGTCTGATTTTCACAGCCGTAGTCGCGCAGCAGTTCCCGCAACTCGTCGGCGGGAGATGCTTGTTCGTGGTCAGTCCAGATACGGATATCAGGAATAATCGATGTTGCCCGGGATTGAATACGATCAGCAGACCGAGTCAGGAGTGCCATACGGCCATCAGCGCCAAGGTACATGGCCTGAAACATGGTGTAACCACTGGTATCGTAACCACTCAAGTAGTACATGCTTTCCTGACGAAAGAGAACCACGCCGTGCAGACCCTGCTGACCCAGAGCCCGTACTGCAACAATCAAGCGACGGTCGTATTCGCTGCGTGGAAAATGAAGGTTTGTCATCGGTATACTCCGTATCCTCGCTGTTCCTCAACGTACCTGTCTTCAGATCACCTCTGAAAAATCAATTCGACAGTGGGTCAAGACACAGACTGTTGGACGGATCACGAAATTCAATGAAGCGCCGATTGTGGCACAGGATGTCATCAACAATGTCCAATCCGTCTCAACAGAACCTTCGTGGTCTGGCGTCCACTCGAAACCTCCAAGGAATACTGGCAGTAGGACACCTCGCCAATGACTGGGCACCGGCTGCAATTTGGCTGCTGGCACCGGCAATCGGGCTTGCATTCGACCTGCAACCCTCCCAAATCGGCCTTCTGATCACGCTCCACTCGGTTGGCGCTGCACTGGCCTATCTGCCAGCCGGGATCCTCTCCGACCGGGTGCAACGACCGGGTCGGCTATTGCTGTTCACGTTCTGGTGGGTCGGACTAGGCTACTTTCTAGCGTCCTTTGCCCCGGATTTCTGGATCCTCGCGACAATGCTTGCCATAGCCGGTATGGGTGATGCCACATGGCACCCCATCGCAACGGGTGTTCTGGCGCGTCGTTTCCCCGCTCGCAGAGGTCTGGCACTGGGAATTCATGCGCTGGGTGGCACCCTGGCGGAAGTCTTTTCGCCTCTGGTGGTGGGCATTCTGCTGTCGGTGATGGACTGGCGATCGGCGCTCCAACTTTCAATCTTGCCACCACTAATCATGGGGGTTGTGTTTTATAGATTTCGTAACACCATCCCAGTTTCGAGAACCAGCAGCATCAGTAGGGTTGATCTGGTGAGTCTTCTTTATAGCTGGACCACCCGGAAAGGACTCGCTCTGATTACCGCCATAACCACCTACAACATGGCGCTCATTGCATTGATGACGATTTCACCATTGTTTGTTCAGCGCGAGCTCGGGTACTCAACCAGCGAGACAGGTCTGTTTTTTGCACTGGCGATGCTGGTCGGTGCAACAGGACAGCCCCTGGTCGGCCGCTGGTCCGACCGGATCGGGCGGCAGCGGGTATTTGTCTGCGGCTTAACGATTGCAGGCACGTGTGCCTTGCTGGCTGCAGTGTTTCCGTATCAAGGGTGGACGGCTGGCGTACTCATTGCAGCCATGGCAATACTCGTGGTTATCCGGTCCGGACTCCTCGCTATGGCTGTCGACTACTCTGGAAAGCGTGAAGCCACCACGTTGGGATTCGTTTTTGCTCTGATGGATGGTGTAGGTGCGCTCGGTGCGCTCACGGCAGGCTTTGTTGGCGATTTTGAACTCCGTTATGGCTTCGCTCTGGCAGCGGGTTTTTCTCTTATCAGCATTGGAATCACCGCTGTAACATTAAATCGGACAAGCGGGCGCTGATCAGCCCGATTTTATCCTTACCCGACATAGTCTCCAGCTGTATCCCTCGACTGACAGCCGGATCATTCAGTATACTGTATATATATACAGTATACTGAATATCACGCCATGCTGGAATATGCCGAACTCCACTGCCTGTCTAACTTCACATTCCTTCGGGGGGCATCTCACCCTGAGGAACTGGTTAAAAGAGCTCAAGAACTCGGTTACCGCGCCCTCGCACTGACTGATGAATGCAGTCTGGCTGGTGTGGTCAGAGCCCATGTTGCTGCTCAGGAACACCACCTGTCCCTGATTATTGGTAGCGAATTTTCCCTCGCTAACGGGCCTAAGCTGGTTCTGCTCGCCGCCAACCGGCACGGCTATCGCTCACTGACCCGCCTGGTGACTCAGGCACGATCCATTACCCCCAAAGGACAGTACCGACTTGTGACAGATGACATGACCCGCGAAGCGCTTGCCGACTGTCTCGTCCTGATGCTGAGCAGTCCGGAATCAACACCCGGCCACACATCTGCTGAATATTACAGAACTCTTGAACAAAATACTGGCTGGTTGGGTGAGCTCCTGCCAAACCGCATATGGATCGGTGTAGAACAACTTATCAATGGCCAGGATTCCCGGCAACTTGAGCAGCTTCGAAAAATCTCAAAGAAAACCGGGGTACCGTTGGTTGCAAGCGGTGATGTCCATATGCATACCAGAACACGACAACGACTTCAGGACACGCTTAACGCTATCCGCCTGGGTATTACTGTGCCCCAAGCCGGACACCAACTTTACGCCAATGCTGAGCGTCACCTTCGCAGCCTGCAACTACTGGAACGAATGTACCCGGCAGATATTCTGTCAGAAACTGTCGTTATTGCGGAACAGTGTGGTTTTTCTCTCGACGAGATACGCTATCAGTACCCGGATGAATTCTGTCCGGATCATCTCAACCCGACTGCATACCTTCGCCATCTGGTGGAAAAAGGCATGCGCCAGCGCTGGCCAGATGCTATTTCAGAAAAGATCAGGAAACAGATTCAGCACGAACTCTCATTGATTGAAGAGCTCAACTATGAAGCCTACTTCCTTACGGTATATGACATCGTACGCTTTGCTCGATCGCGCAATATCTTCTGCCAGGGGCGTGGGTCTGCTGCCAACTCTGTAGTCTGTTTCTGCCTGGGCATCACTGAAGTCGACCCCGCCCGAATGGAGATTCTATTTGAGCGATTCATATCGCGGGAACGCAATGAACCCCCCGATATCGATATCGACTTTGAGCACGAACGGCGTGAAGAAGTCATGCAGTATGTATACCGGAAATATGGCCGTGAACATGCTGCGTTGACTGCAGCTGTGGTGACCTACCGACCTCGCAGTGCCATTCGTGATGTAGGTAAAGCGCTTGGACTCAGTCTGGACCAGGTTGATCGGCTAGCACGAAATATCAGCTGGTGGGACGATGGGGAAATAACCCCTCAACGAGTGCATCAAGCTGGTTTCAACTCCAGAAATACTTTGATTTCCACCGTACTCGATCTGGCCAGCGAGATCATTGGATTTCCTCGCCATCTGTCACAACACACCGGGGGGTTTCTCATCTCCCGGGAACCTCTTTACAACCTTGTACCGGTTGAGAACGCTGCTATGGCGAAGCGCACTGTAATTCAATGGGATAAAAATGACCTTGACGCGCTTGGGCTGCTGAAAGTTGATTGTCTTGCTCTGGGTATGCTGACTGCTATTCACCGCGCCTTCGATCTGATTCAAAAACACCAGAACATTGCGTTAACCATGTCATCGATTCCAGCAGAAGACCCTGCGGTCTACGACATGATCAGCCGTGCCGATACCGTCGGTGTATTCCAGATCGAATCTCGAGCACAGATGGCTATGTTGCCCAGACTTAGACCGGCCTGCTTTTATGATCTCGTTATCGAGGTTGCGATCGTCCGGCCAGGACCTATACAAGGCGACATGGTGCATCCCTATCTCAAGCGACGACGGGGTGAAGAGCCGACCACCTATCCGAGTGAAGCGGTGCGTCAGGTACTTGAACGAACCCTGGGTGTGCCGATCTTCCAAGAGCAGGTTATAAAACTGGCGATGGTTGCTGCCGGCTTTACGCCCGGTGAAGCCGACGGACTGCGGCGATCCATGGCAGCCTGGCGCCGACAGGGCGGGCTTGAAAATTACGAACAGAAACTGATCAATGGCATGCAGAAACGTGGGTATGATGAGACTTTCGCTCGCAACATCTACCAACAGATTCTGGGCTTTGGCGAGTATGGTTTCCCCGAATCCCATGCTGCCAGTTTTGCACTACTGGTCTATATCTCTGCATGGCTGAAACATCATCATCCAGCGGCATTTACCTGCGCACTACTGAACAGCCAGCCGATGGGATTTTATGCTCCTGCGCAACTGGTACAGGATGCCCGTCGTCACAACGTTGTTATACAACCTGTAGATGTATTTTCCAGCAACTGGGACTGTACTCTAGAGAGAAAAAACGATCAGTTCGCTATAAGGCTGGGGCTTCGAATGGTAAAAGGATTCACCCGGTCAGGCGCACAACGACTGGTTCGACTCCGGAACCAGATATCTTTCCAGAACCTGCATGATCTTTCTCAACGAGGGGGGCTCAGTAAATCCGATCTCCAGGCACTGGCTGCAGCAAATGCTCTATCCAGCCTGGTAAATAGTCACCGCCGACGGGCATTCTGGGCAGTTTCAGGTCTGAAAGACCCTAACCCGATCTTTCAGAACATGCAGGTATCTGAAGGGTCCCCCCTGCTGCGCACACCGAGCACCGCTGAAGAGATTCAAGCGGACTATAGCAGTACCGGCCTCAGTCTGGGGCCACACCCACTGGTCCTGCTGCGTTCCGAACTGGACCAGCTGGGTATCTCCACAAGCGCTGAGATCTACCAGAAAACCAACGGCCAAAAAGCTCAGGTCGCTGGCCTGGTAATCACCCGACAACGCCCCGCCAGCGCCAACAGTGTGACATTCGTCACCCTTGAGGATGAGACTGGCAATATTAACTTGGTTGTGTGGAAACGCCTGGCTGAAAAACAGCGGCGGGAACTGCTTGGCGCACACCTACTCGGCGCGGTGGGAGAAGTTCAACGTGATGGTGATGTTTTACACCTGATTGCCTATCGACTACTTGATCACAGCAGTCTGCTGGCAAACCTTGCCAACCGGTCACGTAACTTCAGGTAGATCTCTATTCCACAGTGAAGTCGGCTCCATTTACCGCACAGGCTGCCTGAGCCGTATTGCGCAACAAACACGCAATCGTCATTGGTCCCACCCCACCGGGTACCGGTGTAATCGCGCCTGCCACAGCGCTCGCTGACACGAACTCCACATCTCCCACCAGCCGGGTTTTGCCGTTCTCACCATCGATACGATTGATTCCCACATCAATTATCGTTGCACCCGGTTTTATCCAGTCCCCTTGTATCATCTCGGCTCTACCCACTGCTGCAATGAGTATATCCGCCTGCCGACAAACATCGATCAGATCTTTCGTACGTGAGTGCGCGACCGTCACAGTACAGTGTGCCGCAAGGAGCAGAGCAGCCATCGGCTTACCGACAATATTGGATCTACCGACAATCACCGCATTCTGACCCGACAAATCACCGGCATGCGCACGCAGCAGCATCATACAGCCCAACGGCGTACAGGGGACCAGTCCAGGCTCACCAGTCGCCAATCGTCCGACATTGACCAGGTGAAATCCGTCAACATCCTTGTCTGGATCGACCGCATTAATCACGGCATGGGCATCGATCTGAGCAGGCAGCGGCAACTGAACCAGAATCCCATGGACCGCTGGATCACCGTTAAGCTGCTCGATCAGCGCCAGGAGATCGTCCTCGGTCGTCTTATCAGGCAGGCGGTGTTCGAACGATGCCATGCCGACTTCGACCGTCTGTTTACCCTTGTTTCGGACATAAACCTCACTGGCAGGATCTTCACCGACCAACACCACGGCGAGCCCGGGTACCAACCCATGGCTTGATTTAAGACCGCTCACAACATTCGCAACGCGTGCTCTTAATTCTGCTGCGAACACCTTGCCATCAATGATTCCGGCCAATGCAGTCTCTTTTACTTTGTAGCGGCCAGATTAACCGCGCAGTATTTTACTTCTGCTATTTTCCCGACTGGGTCTAGGGCCGCATTGGTCAGGAGATTGGCTGCAGCCTCCTGGTAGCAGAACGGAATAAATATGGATTTAGGCTGCAGACCGTCGTCTGATCGACAGGGTGCGATGATCTCACCCCGCCGGGACGAAATCTTCACGAGGTCTCCGTCTTTCATCGCGAGCGCGTTTAAATCATCCGGATGGATATAGAACACTGCTTCGGGCTCGATGGCATCGAGAACAGTCGCTCGTCGAGTCATCGCACCTGTGTGCCAGTGTTCCAACTGTCGGCCTGTGATCAATACAAAAGGGTAATCCTGGTCTGGCCTTTCATCGGCCCACCTGAGGCCAGCCGGCACAAATCGCCCACGGCCACTGGCTGTCGGGAAACTTTCTTCAAAAACCACACTCTGTCCCGGATCAGACTCCCCCTCACATGGATAGGTCACGCTGTGCTCGATTTCCAGTCGTTCCCAGGTCAGGCCGGAAATACTGGGCATTGCATCGCGCATTTCATTGAAAACTTCACGAACATCAGCATAGTGCCATTCCAGCCCCAGCCGTTTCGCGATCTGCTGAATGATCCAGAGATCCTGACGCGCATCGCCAGGTGGATCGAGCGCCTGTCGGCCCATTTGAACACGCCGGTCTGTGTTTGAAAATGTACCGGTTTTTTCCGGGAACGCCGAGGCCGGCAGAACCACATCCGCGAATGCTGCTGTTTCGGTCAGAAACAGATCCTGCAATACCAGATGTTCGAGCTTGGCCAGCGCGGCACGGGAATGGTTCAGGTCCGGGTCAGACATGGCTGGATTCTCGCCCATGATGTACATCCCCTTGATCTGTCCGGAGAGCGCGGCATCAGTGATCTCGACGACAGTCAGGCCTGGGGCAGTATCGAGTTCGACACCCCAGTAATTCGAAAACCAAGCGGATGCTTCGGGATCGTCCACACGACGATAGTCCGGGAACATCATGGGAATCAGACCGGCATCAGATGCACCCTGCACATTGTTCTGGCCGCGCAGAGGATGTAATCCTGTACCCGGGCGTCCGATATTGCCGGTCATCATAGACAACGCGATCAGGCAACGGGCGTTGTCTGTGCCGTGAACATGTTGTGATATACCCATTCCCCAGAAGATCATGGCGCGTCTCGACTGACCATAGGCGCGAGCAACGCAGCGAATCTCCTCGGCATCTATGCCACAGATCTCGGCCATATGCTCAGGGCTGAAGTCCTTAACATTTTCACGTACCAGATCAAAATCCGTGGTGCGGTCAGCGATGAACTGCTTATCAACCAGGTCTTCGTCGATAATGGTATGGATCATCGCGTTCAATAACGCCACATCGGTGTCCGGACGAAACTGCAGGTAGTGAGTGGCATGGCGTGCCAGCTGGTTTCTACGCGGGTCCATAACAATCAAGGTGGCACCTTTTTGTGCGGCATTCTTCATGAATGTCGCCGCAACCGGATGGTTCTCAGTCGGATTGGCACCGATGACAATTATGACCTCTGCCTGCTCAACATCGGCCACCTGATTGGATACAGCACCAGACCCTATTCCTTCCAACAAGGCAGCAACGGACGATGCGTGACACAACCGCGTGCAATGATCGACATGATTACTGCTAAAACCAGTGCGAACCAGTTTCTGAAACAGATAAGCTTCTTCGTTGCTACCTTTGGCCGAGCCCAATCCAGCGAGGGCATTTGGACCATTCTCTGACAATATGGTCTTGAACCCCTGAGCTGCAAAATCAAGCGCTTCATCCCAGCTAACCGGCCTGAAACTTTTCAGAGGATCAGTTGGATCAAACTGATCAGTCAGACCCTTTGCAACACCATCTCGTCGTATCAGCGGCTGAGTAATTCGGTCCGGGTGGCTGACATAGTCAAATCCATAACGCCCCTTAACACACAGCCTTCCATGATTGGCCGGTCCGTCACGACCCGTAACATACTTAATCTGTTTGTCTTTAATGTGATAAGTCAGCAGACACCCCACACCACAATAAGGGCACACTGAGTCCACGGTGGTGTCATCACTCTCCTGCGCGACGTTCCCCGATGGCATCAGAGCGCCTGTCGGGCAAGCCTGCACGCACTCACCACAGCCCACGCAAGAACTCTCGCCCAAACCGTCACCGAGGTCAAAAACAATCTCAGCGCGGGCACCCCGGTATGCCAGCCCAATTACGTCGTTGACCTGCACTTCACGACAGGCGCGCAGACAACGCGTGCATTGGATACAACTTTCAAGGTTGACAGCTATTGCGGGATGTGACTGGTCGGCGGGTGGCTGGGTTCGGCCACCAAATCGACTCTCAGACAGCCCACGACTCTCACACCAATACTCCAACTCCGAGACCGGGCTGTGGCGGGCGGGGCCCACTTCGCCCTTCAGCAGTTCCAGGACCAGCGACTGCGAGCGTAATGCTTTGTCGCTTGTCGACTGAACATTCATTCCCTCAGTCGGTTGCCGACAACATGCTGGCGCCAACACGCGTTCACCTTCAATTTCAACCATACAGGCCCGGCAATTGCCGTCAGCACGCAGTCCTTCCGAGTAGCACAGGTGGGGAATGTCAACACCACTCTTTTGTGCGACCTGGAGGATGGTTTCTTGTGGCTGGGCAGTGACCGAACGGCCGTCAAGTAAAAAGCTAATCGGCACCACTTGTTGATTCCCCGGTCTATTCATTCAGCACCCACATCCTCTGGGAAATACCGAATTACTGTACGTATTGGATTCGGCGCTGCCTGACCTAAGCCGCATATGGATGCATCTTCCATGACACAGGCCAATTCCTCAAGCAGGTCTGTATCCCACTTCGGCGACTCCATCAGGCGCTCTGCCCGATCGCAGCCTACACGACAGGGCGTACATTGACCACAGGATTCGCGCGAAAAGAATCGCATCGTATTCAGGGCCGCTTGCCTGGGACTATCCTGGTCGGACAAGATAATCACGGCAGCTGAACCGATAAAACTGCCGTGCGCCTGCAATGTATCAAAGTCGAGCGGCTCGTCACCCAGCGAAGCGGGAAGAATCCCTCCTGAAGCACCCCCGGGAAAGTAGGCACGAAATGTATGACCATCCAGCATGCCACCACAGAATTCGTCAATCAACTCTTTCACACTGATTCCGGCTGGAGCCAAGTGCACACCTGGATTATTGACACGGCCACTGACAGAAAAAGACCGTAGCCCGCGCCGGCCACGGCGGCCCTGGCCAGAAAACCAACTCGCACCACGCTCGAGTATGTCCCGAACCCAGTAGAGTGTTTCACAGTTGTGCTCAAGCGTCGGCCGACCGAAAAGACCGACTTCCGCAACGTATGGGGGCCGTAGACGTGGCATGCCGCGCTTGCCTTCGATCGACTCAATCATTGCTGATTCTTCACCGCAAATATACGCACCGGCCCCCCGCCGAAGATGGATCTCAGGCAATTTGCCATCGAGTATCGGACCCAACTCTTTAACCGCCTCCTCAAGTATCTGCAGCACGCCCGGATATTCATCACGCACATAGAGATAACAGCAGTCGATACCGATTACCTCAGCAGCGATCAGCATACCTTCAATAAATCGATGTGGATCACGCTCAAGATAGTATCGATCTTTGAATGTACCTGGCTCACCTTCATCGATATTGACGGCCATCAGTCGAGGCGCTGGCTGATCCTTCAGAATCCGCCACTTTTTCCCGGCCGGAAATCCGGCCCCACCCAGGCCACGCAGATCGGAACCGTCAAGTTCATCCAAAATATGATCGTGGCTCAGAGACCCAACTCGGCAGGCTTCATAAGTTCTATAACCGTCGCCACGCCTGTACTCCTCGACCCCGATCCAGTCAGGCTGTACTGCGATTGCCGTGCTGCCTTGCCGAATTGCATCTGATACTTGCGCGACAGTTGCCCTGGAAATAGGATTTTTCCCCACCACTGCCACGGGCGCCTCATCACAGCGGCCCACGCAGGGGACTCTCTGGACCCTGACATTATTCCCCAAATTCGCCTGAAGCGAGCTGATCAGCGCCTCTGACCCAAATAGCTCACAAGTCACTGAATCACACACTCTAACGGTCAGATCCGGCGGTATAGGCTCGCCATCGGTAACAATATCGAAATGATGGTAGAACGTGGCAACTTCGTATATTTCGGCAGGTGCAAGCTTCATCAGATCTGCCAAAGCGACGATCCGTCCGCCAGTGATATGGCCATAGCGATCCTGCAGTTGATGTAGATATTCAATCAGTAGATCGCGCTGAATCGGCATATCGCCAAGGGTCGCCAGAACGGACTGTCGATCGTCTGAATCGACCTGTCGGGTTCTGTTACGACCAAGGCGCTTTTTTCGCCGCGGGCCAGTTGCTGTCAATTTCTACAGTCACTCATAATGAGACAGCGTTCATTTCCTCTACGGCCATTTAAACAATCCAGGAATCGAGATGATAGTCTGGGTATTTCCGGCGATAATAGAGCCTGCTTCCTGTAAGGTATACCCGTATACAGGATTCCATTACCCCCCATCGGAATTCTAGATTATAAGGGTTACGCGGCAACCAATTGTAACCTTTGCGTCCGAGATTATGCATACCGACCGCGACTCATCTACCTGCTCCTGACCCATATACGGTTCCAGAATAATCCAAAGCATGATTCCAGCGATATCGATGGCTGACCTGAACATCCAGCGTGGTCCCGGCACGTGCTGACAGCCCACGACATCACGTGTGTTCGTGGACAGCGCACGCTGTTCACTCACCTGAATCTGTCTATTGATGGCGGAGAAATTCTACATATCGAGGGATCTAACGGATCTGGAAAGACCAGTCTGCTTCGAATCCTTTGTGGCACCACACAACCGGAAAATGGCACGGTATTTTGGCAATCGCAGGATATTCGCACCTGTCGTTTGGCTTATTACGAACAGCTCGCCTACGTGGGTCACAGCAACGGCATTAAACTCGAACTTAGTCCCGCTGAAAACCTGTTATGGCTAGCTGCTATCAAGGGTTTTGCTGTCGACTCCCACATCGATGAGGCCTTGAACCAAACTGGACTTTCCCTGGTTCGTGATATCCCCTGTATTCATCTTTCAGCAGGTCAACGCCGGCGAGTGGCAATTGGCTGGCTTTTCATCACCCAGGCATCGATCTGGATCCTGGATGAACCGCTGACCGCCATCGACCAAGATGGGATCGATACTGCCAAGTCCCGGTTTAACCGGCACCTGGATGACGGTGGGCTAATCGTGCTGACGGGTCATCAGCATCTACAGCTTGATGGCAGGCAGATCAAGACCCTGCACTTGTCCGCATGAATCGCACCGGGCTCTTTGCTCTTTTGGCAGCGGTTATCCGGCGCGACGTTATGATCGCAATTCGCAATCGGGTAGATGCGGCGAATTCCGTAGTGTTCTACGTCATCGTCTTCACACTGTTCCCACTTGCGATCGGTCAGGATCCAACACAGCTGCAGGCGCTTGCACCCGGGGTGATCTGGATCGCAGCTCTACTGGCTACATTACTCGGACTAGAGGGACTCTTCCGGTCGGATTTCGACGATGGCTCACTGGAACAGTTGGTTCTAACGACTGGACCTGTATCACTTCTGATTCTGGGTAAAATCCTGGCGCACTGGTGTGTTACCGGTCTCCCGCTACTGCTTGTCACCCCCCTGCTTGCACCGATGATGCAACTTAGCGGTCTTTCTACGGCAGTGCTGCTACTGACACTCTTGATCGGCACACCGATCTTAAGTCTAGTCGGCAGTGTTGGAACCGCACTGACTGTCGGTACGCGGCGCGGCGGTGTCCTATTGAGCCTGATTGTTCTGCCACTCTACGTACCTGTGTTGGTATTCGGCAGCACCGCAGTACAGAGCGCCGGACTTGGCCTACCCATTGCCGGGCAGATCTATTTATTAAGCGCGATGGCTGTTCTTGCACTGTGTCTTGCGCCAATCGCTGCGGCGGCGGCGATCAGAATCAGCCTGAACTGATTTTTTCCTGGTACTGGCGAAAGAATACTCCGAGACGCTATTCGTCGGTTACACAGCCCTCACTTGCTGTTTTGACGTTCTTGATGTACTTGTAGAGTGTGCCTCGAACCGCTTCATAAGGCGGCATTGTCCACTCTGATAATCGGCTGGCTAACTCTTCGGAACTTAAGTCAACATCGATTGCGTTTGCGACAGCATCAATGGTGATCACGTCACCATCACGCAACAAAGCTATAGGGCCGCCTTCCTGCGCTTCAGGAACCACGTGACCGATGATAAATCCATGGGAGCCACCGGAAAAGCGGCCATCGGTCATCAGGGCAACATCATCGCCCAGACCAGTTCCCATGATTGCAGATGTTGGTGTCAGCATTTCCGGCATACCCGGCCCGCCCTTGGGCCCCTCATAGCGGATAACAATGACATCACCCTTTTGTATACGGCCTTCTTCAAGGGCAGATAGCATGTCTTCCTCACAGTCAAACACACGGGCGGGACCACTGAACTGCTCACCTTCCTTACCGGTGATTTTAGCCACAGCACCACCCGGCGCCAGATTGCCTTTCAAGATTCTTATATGGCCGGTCTTTTTGATCGGTTTGGACAGCGAATGAAATATGGCCTGACCCGCTTGCAGTTCCGGTACAGTCTCAAGGTTCTTGGCAATGGTATAACCAGTTACGGTCATACAGTCACCGCTGATAAGCCCCTCGCCGAGTAAATACTTCATCACACCCGGGATACCACCAGCGTGGTGCAGATCTTCCATCACGTAGCGCCCGCTTGGCTTCAGATCAGCGAGGAACGGTATCCGATCACTTACCGCCTGGAAATCGTCAAGCGTCAGATCAACGTCCACGGAACGGGCTATAGCAATCAAATGAAGCACAGCATTTGTTGACCCCCCCAACGCAGAAACGATAACCATAGCGTTTTCAAATGCATCTCGCGTCATAATATCGCGTGGCCTGAGATCGAGTTCCATCAATCTCCTGATAGCCGAACCCACTCTGAAGCATTCTTCAGTCTTACTGGAATCTACTGCCGGATTGGATGAACTGTAAGGCAGTGACATACCCATGACCTCAATCGCACTTGCCATGGTATTGGCGGTATACATGCCGCCACAGGCGCCAGCGCCTGGACAGGCATTTCTGACGATGGCCTCACGCTCAGCGTCAGTTATTTTCTCAGCGATAAACTCTCCGTAACTCTGAAACGCTGAGACGATATCAACAACTTGTTTACCGGCAATCCCGGGTTTGATCGTGCCTCCGTAGACCATCATTGAGGGCCTATTCACTCTACCCATTGCCATCATGACGCCTGGCATATTTTTGTCGCAACCAGGCACCGTAACCAACGCGTCGTACCATTGCCCCCCCATTACAGTTTCTATGGAATCAGCGATGAGGTCCCGGGATTGAAGTGAATAACACATGCCTTCAGTACCCATCGAAATTCCATCGCTGACACCAATGGTATTGAAACGCATACCGATGAGGCCCGCTTCTTCTACACCACGTTTAATCTCCGCAGAGAGATCATTCAAATGCATATTGCAGGGATTGCCCTCCCACCAGACGCTGGCAATACCGACCTGGGCCTTGTCCATATCTTCACGCGACATGCCTATGGCATAGAGCATCGCCTGCGAAGCACCCTGGGAAGGCCGCTGCGTGATCCGAGCACTGACTTTATTGAGCTTTTCACCGCTCATAGCGTTCTCCATTCTAAGACCGAGGAAACCGGCGACCGTTGAGGAATCTGCCGGATATTCCGTTAAAGCATAACAGAAACAACGCTCACGCTTGCCTAATTATAGAGGCGCAGCTATAGATTCTATTCCGGGTCCAACACCTGTTGAAGGTTTGCAATCTGCCGTTCGAGTCGTTGGATCAGCGTTATCGTAGCCTGATCCGGTAACACGCTAGATGGCCGCGGTGAAACGCCGGTGAGCTCCTGTTCAATTTTGTATCGCACCAGTTCCTGAACGTCTAGAGTAATCTTGGGATCACCTACTGATCCTGTGATCTGAAACGGAATAACTGGAACACCCCCTAAACCGCTGTTCAGATCATCCTCAAGCGCAAGCAGAATTCTATAGTCCACAGCACCGACCGACACGGACAGTGATCCTTTACCCTCGATCCAGAATCCACGACCAGTGAGGCGTAAATCCGGGTTGTGGATGACACCGCGGTCGATTCGAATGGATGTCGAAGCCTGCTCGACGTTAAGCACAGGCAACTGTGCGCTGATCACTGCCACCAATTCGGTATCGAAATGTCCTAGAACTCGGTCGAACAGCTCTGCCGAGAGTTCTCCGTTCCGCAGGCTGACCCGGGCAGCCCCACGGGCGTTCTTAAGCAATTCAGCGCCAGTCCGCCCCTGCATCGCCAGGACAAAATTTAGATCGCCTGTTGCCTCAATTCCAGCTATGTCGTCTGCATCGCGCAGGAGTTTCCCCAGGTTGAAATCACCGACTGTTTGCCGAACAAGAATGAGTGGTGCGTCGGCACGACGATCCAGCCAAATAAATAGCTGGCCAGCGCCGCTGTAAAGCTGACCCGACAATGGAGCAATCGACAGTACTTTTCCTTTGGCGCGAATCGTCGCGATCACATGTTCTGCCTGTATCCGGTCAACCCACAGCTGCTCAACAGCGATACTTCCCGCTGCCGTCACATCTGCTGGAAGATCTGAAAGTCGTTCGACCAGTAAACCGACAAGCACACCCGCGGAGGTAATATGGAGGGAACCGTCTTCTGCTTTATCAGCCAGGAGAAGGCTGTCGGATTCCAGAGCAAACGTCCAGGCTGCTGGGTCTCCTCTGCGGTGCCTGAACCATCCCGTGACGACGGTATCGCCTGCCTTTACATTGAGATCGTCTAAAGTCAGTTGATTCTGCCGGAAACGCAACTTTCCATTCAGAGATATCGGACGAAGTCTGTTCGGCTCGAGACCCGTCAGCACAATGCCGGCGTTGTGCAAAATTGTCTGAACATTTACCGACGGTACATCAAAGTCAGCCAGAAGCTCTGGCTCTCCTCCGGCCCAGGCAGCTGACAAGTCTGCAAAGAGTTCTGCACCCAGCCAGCTCACGGCCAGTTTCGGCACAACAATGCGCTGGTTGGACAGATCGATGGTAATTGCATCAGCAGTAATACCAGGTGCGAATCGACCTATAAAACAGTCTGCGTCGAGCAGTGCTATCCTGATCTGTCGGGTGCGGGTGTCGATACTCAGATCGGCGATCTTCAGCGCGGCTTCAGCACCAGCGGCCCCGATACTCACCGCCGACTCCGCCACATGGATCCTGCCACGGTCTATGTCCACGCTAATCTCCGGCAGCCTCATACTCAACACCAATCCAGGCGTTGTCACATGACCGACAACCTCATTCAATACCACGCCTCGCGGTTGACTATGTGTAGAAGAAGACTTTGCCGATAGACGTACAGCTAAAGGCGCACGTAACTCTTCCGACAAGAGTTGAAATGAGACCTCCCGTGCGATTGTCGAGTCGGTCTCGGATCTGATCGAACGCCAAGACAGGTCAGCTAACGTCACGATCTGCTGGGTCATACGATCGTGCCAATGAACCCTGCCCGCGTATACATTCACTTGTTTAGCCGGTGCAACAGCAAGGACTCCGATATCTTGCCAGTTTGAACGTCCGTCAGTTAACCGAATAAGATCGAACCTGGGACGCTCGATCAGCAAACTCCGGACGTCAAGCTCTCCGGACAGTATCGACAACAGCCTGAATTCAAGTTCAAGCCATGGCGCGTGGAACAGGGGCTCAGCACTGAAATCAGGATTGTTGTAGACCACCACATCCTCTGCCTTCAGGGTCAGCAACAGCGAACCGGACCCACTGAACCCAAGACCTATCTCGACGTCACTCCCAATGGTGACGTTTCTTTCCGTCTGCTGCGTGATGTATGCGGCAAGGCCGCTGCGCAGCTGGTCGATATTCAGCACCAACGCTGTCAGCGCTATGGTAAGGGCCAGGAGCAACAGCAAAGCCGATACACCCAAAACGGGGATTTTCTTTTGTATCATGATCCAACCTGTACGGAGCTCGCGATGGAAACGACAGAACTCAACGTATCTATGCCACGTGCTGCATTTTCTGCTGAACTATACGTTCGGCCGCCTCGATGACCTCCAGGCCGGCACCGTATCGAACTGCATGCTCGCTCAGATACCGACGCCAGGCCCGGGCACCCACCTGCCCCGAAAAAAGTCCCAGGATATGTCGGGACATGTGTTTAAGCTGAGTACCAGACTCAATTTCACGAGCTACATAGGATTTGTACTGGTCCAGCACCTGCCAGCGCGTCAGTGGCGGATTTGTTGTACCGAACAGCTGTCCATCAACATCGGCGAGTGAGAAAGGATTTTGATAGGCCTCTCGTCCGACCATTACACCGTCGACGTGCTTTAGATGAGAGTGAGCCGCTTCAATACTACAGATTCCGCCATTAACAATAATCTCAAGATCAGAATAGTTCTGCTTCAGCCGATACACCATGTTGTAGTGCAGCGGAGGCACTTCGCGGTTCTTTTTGGGACTCAGACCGGTCAGCCAGGCCTTACGGGCATGAACAATGAATGTACGGCAACCACCATCTACCAGTGTGGTAACAAACGATTCGAGATCATCATAACTGTCTCGGTCATCAATGCCTATGCGGCATTTGATGGTGACAGGAATGCGGACCGTTGACGCCATAGCACTGAAACAGTCACTCACCAGTTCTGGTTCCGCCATCAGGCATGCACCAAAACGGCCAGACTGGACACGCGGACTCGGACAGCCCACATTCATATTGATTTCATTGAACCCCGCTGCTTCACCGAACCGTGCACAAAGGGCCATCTCACGCGGATCGCTACCCCCCAGTTGCAACCCGAGCGGATACTCGGCAGCGCTGTGTACAAGTAAACGGTTGCGATCACCATGTAACAGCGCTGCTGCAGAGATCATCTCCGTATACAACATCGCTTGATGCGTTATCAAGCGCAGAAAATAACGTTCATGCCGGTCAGTCCAATCCATCATGGGTGCAACACTGTAACGGCGGGCTGCGACCACGTTCTGGCTGGCAGGGATTGAGCTCATTCGATTCATACAGTTCCGATCTGACCCTGGATAGTCAGAACCAAGCGACGTTTACGGCCTTTATACCGGTGCTCCCACAGATAAACACCTTGCCACACACCAAGACCCAGCCGGAACTCAAGCACTGGCAAAGTCAGGAAACTTCCGGTCAAAACCGAACGAAGATGGGCCGGCATGTCGTCAGGTCCTTCGCTGGTATGCCGGTAGGCCGGGTCGCCATCTGGAATGAGACGCTGCATAAAGTGCTCCAAGTCTACCTGTACCGCCGGGTCAGCATTTTCTGATAGCAACAAAGATGCACTGGTGTGCTGCAAGAAAATGTGGCATAACCCTGTCTGCATATCTGATCGGGCGACAGACTCGTCAATCAAACTTGTAAGGTCACGAATCTCCCGACCAACCGTATCGACCTCGACTGTCTCCTGATACCAGTCGCCAGGCTTCTGCCCCGGCTGTAATCGCTGCCCTGGATAAGATTCCATGACCCAAACGCTAACACGGACTCTGAGAAAGATCGAGCAGGCAGGTGCTGCCAACAGCCTGCTCAGCATGCGCCGAGGGCTGGAAAAAGAAAGTCTTCGCGTAAATCAGGGAGGCATCATTTCTCAGCGGCCACACCCATCTCACCTGGGCTCAGCCCTGACCCATCCTTACATTACTACGGATTACTCGGAGGCCTTGCTTGAACTCATTACCCCCCCACATCTGAACACGGAATCACTGCTGCAGGAAATGACCGACTTTCATCAATTTGCCTACCGTAATCTCGGAGATGAATTGTTATGGGTTAACAGTATGCCGTGCATACTGCATGGGGACGACAGTATTTCCATCGCCAATTACGGAACATCTAATGTCGGCCGCATGAAGACTATTTATCGAATCGGTCTGTCTCACCGTTATGGCAAGTTGATGCAGACCATTGCTGGCATTCATTTCAATTTCTCAATTGGCGATGATTTCTGGCGCAGCTGGCGGACAATGTGTGGCTCAACTGTGCCACTACGGGAATTCAAGTCCGAGGGCTACCTCGGTGTTGTACGCAACGTGTACCGCTATGGCTGGCTTATATCCTACCTGTTCGGTGCATCACCCGCGGTCTGCCAAACATTCCTCGACGGCAGAGATCACCATCTGGAACTCTTGGGTGAGTCCAGTTATTACCTCCCATACGCAACCAGTCTGCGTTTGAGTGATCTTGGCTATCGGAGTGACGCTCAGGCAGCTATTAGAATTAACCTGGATAGCACAGATGCGTATATTGAGTCACTGATTCGGGCAACGACTGAGTCCTACCCCCCTTATGAGGAGATCGGCCTTCGGGTTGATGGTGAATACAGGCAACTGAACACCAACCTGCTACAGATTGAAAACGAATATTACGCATCGGTACGCCCCAAGCGAACCATTCAAACCGGTGAAAAACCAACTTATGCAATCAGGGAGCGCGGTGTTGAATATATTGAGCTGCGAAGTATAGACCTCAACCCTTTTCTGCCCATTGGCATTGACCATTCACAAATTCTCTTCCTCGATCTTTTTCTGCTTTATTGTTTGCTCTTAGATAGTCCACCAATGTCTAATACTGAACAGCAGGATTGCCATACCACCGTGAAACAAGTTGTCGAAAGAGGTCGTGATCCCGATCTCTCCCTGGCCATCGGGAATCAGAAACTAACCGAATTGGGTAGCAGCATTATGAGTCAATTTGAAATATTGGCTGAATTTCTCGACCAGCATGGCGGCCAGGGTTACAGCAATACGCTACGTAAACAGCAGGACAAATTCAACGACTCAAGCCTCACTCCTTCAGCCCAGGTTCTTGAAGCCATGCAGAAATACGACAATAACTTTTTCAATTTTGCACTGGCACAGGCTGGCAAGACCAGAGAACACTTTAAGAACCTGGACCTTCCCGCGAATCAACTCAACCAGATGTCACAGGATGCCATAGACTCTATCGACCGCCAGCGGGCAATGGAACAAGCAGACCGCATCGGATTTAACAAGTTTCTGGAGCACTATTTCAATCAATAACAGGGCAGCTGGTCGATTCAACTGGTTTAGGGTGTGGTAGGAGAAAATAGCTTTCGCTCAGTCGCCTTATTCGTGACTTCTCATGGATTTGGTCACGCCTCCCGTGCTTGTGCAGTAGCCAAAGCCCTGACCAATATTAGACCAGAAGTGCGCTTTGAAATCTTCTCCTCCATCCCTCCGTGGTATTTCTCCCGCACGCTCGATGACTTTCGATTTCATCAACTGAATTGCGATATCGGCTTGGTCCAACATGATGCACTGAGTACAGATATTCCCACTACTCTGAAAGCACTGGCCGACGAAATACCATTCAAGACCACGCAAATCACGGCTCTGGCCAACAAACTGGCCGATACACACTGTGAACTCGTCATCTGCGACATTGCACCGATTGGTATAGCAGCCGCACGGGCGGCTGGCCTACCCAGCGTTCTGATCGAGAACTTCACTTGGGATTGGATCTACAGATCACTTGCGGAGACGCATCCGGCATTCCTGACATACGCTGATGTACTGGAGCATGTCTTTGCCAATGCCCAGGTTCATATCCAAGCAGCACCGGTGTGTAATCCGGCGAGTAGCGCGATTCATGTTAACCCGATTGCCCGCTCCCCACGGCAGAACAGGGACAGTACCCGAAAGGCACTGGGACTACAAAGACAAACATCGATGGTGTTCCTGACTATGGGCGGTGTGCCTCAGGAATATCCTTTCACGAGTAGGCTCCACCAAGAGTTCGCTACTATAGACTTCGTGATTGCCGGCATTGGAGAAAAACAACAATGGGTGGCACCGAATATCCTTCTCCTTCCCGCCAACAGCGAACACTATCACCCCGATTTGATCAATGCTGCCGATGCTGTAATCGGCAAGGCAGGTTACAGCACCATCGCTGAGATCTACTACAACCAGGTGCGATTTGGCTATTTTGTGCGGCAAGATTATCCTGAAATGCAGGCACTGGTAAATTTTCTCCAGCACAACACGGACGGATTTGCGCTATCAGTACAAGACTACATGTCCGGCGACTGGCTCAGCGAACTGGAGAATTTGCTGGCTATCCGGCCTGTCTGTCGCCAACAGACTGTCAACGGCAGTTCACAGGTCGCTCAGCTGATTTCAGGGCAACTGTCGATCTGAATCGACACTACTCAAGTCGATAGGTCTCTAACAAGTCGGCGTAGAAACGACTCGCCCTGTGCCACCTGCTCGAGACTGATGAACTCATCAGGTTGATGGGCCTGGTCAATTGAGCCCGGCCCACACATTACCGTTGGAAACCCCGCGGCCTGAAACTGCCCAGCTTCAGCGACATAGGCAGCTCGACCGGTATCCTGAACTCCGGTAATGGCCTGCACCAATTCAAGCGCTGCAGATTCCTTTGGTAACAATTCCGGCGCACGTGCAATGACCTCTGTCTGAATAAAACACTCCGACCATCGCCGCCGCATCTCAGGCAACACCTCTTCCTTACAGTATTTTTCGAACTCCCCAATCAGAACATCTGGGTCATCTCCAGGAATATTACGGATATCCCAGACAAACTCGCAGTGCCGTGAAACGATATTCATCGCGGTGCCACCATTAATGACGCCCACATGGATACTGGTATGATGAGGGTCGAATCCGTTGTTCGACGGCGTATCACGCTCGAGACGCTCTGCCATTGCACTGAGATAACTGACGAGTCGGGCAGCGTTCATTACCGCGCTCACACCACGGTTGGTCTGACTGGAATGCGTCTCATAACCGCGGACGGTTGTCTTGAGTCCAACAATACCCTTATGTCCGGTGACTGCACCCATACCCGTAGGTTCCCCAACGATAACAGCTTTCGGTGCGGGTATGTCGGTCACCATCCGTTCAATCATGGCCGGTGCACCACGGCACCCTACTTCTTCATCATACGATAGCGCCAGGTGAATAGGACGCCGTAGTGATCTCATTTCCGGTACAAGTGATAAGGCAATCCCGATGAAACCTTTCATATCACAAGTTCCACGCCCATAAAGCCTGCCGTTGTCTTCAGTCAGTAGAAATGGGTCGGTGTGCCAGTCCTGGCCATCTACAGGTACCACATCGGTGTGCCCGGAAAGGACTACACCACCTTCCTCAACCGGCCCGATAGTGGCATAAAGATTCGATTTCTCACCGTCATCGCTGACGACACGGGTTGATGCGACACCGTGGTCATCCAGATAATTCTGAACGAACTCGATTAGAGATAGATTGCTGTCACGAGACACAGTGTTGAATCCAACCAGCTGCTCGATCATCTGTTTGCTGTTCATGGTCGGTACCATAGTTGCTGTCTAATGGACAGTGTATACCGGTGATTCCCTGAACGCAGCCGGCCATTGGTTTCGCCGCTGGTTTAGGTTAGCCTTGCGCCCCTTGTAGATATACCCGTGGATAAGAACAGGAGTATGCAAAATGAAAATCAGTAACATCGGGATAGTCGGCGCTGGCACAATGGGCAGCGGAATATCTCAGGTAGCTGCCCTCACCGACCATGACATCGTCATGCAGGATGTGTCAGAGGAAGCAACCCGTCGAGGCCTGGGTGCAATTAATAAAAGCCTGCAAAGACTGGTAGACCGCGAAAAGATTACTGCTGACGCGAAAGACACCGCAATTGGAAAGATCAAAACCACTACCGATCTATCGGACCTAGCTGACTGCGACCTTGTCATAGAAGCCGCTACAGAAAACATGGCCCTTAAACTCAGCCTGTTTGAGCAGATAGACAAGGTCTCCCGTCCGGAGACTATTATCGCTTCCAACACATCGTCGCTTTCACTGACAAAACTTGCCTCAGTCAGTGGCAGGCCAGACAAGGTAATCGGCATGCACTTCTTTAATCCAGTGCCAATGATGGCGTTGGTAGAGATCATAAGGGCATTGCAGACTTCAGATGACACCTTCACTCGAGTCGATGAGCTGACCCGAGAACTGGGCAAAACACCGGTAAGCGTAAAAGACAGCCCGGGTTTTGTGGTTAATCGCATGCTGGTTCCTATGATAAATGAAGCCGTGTTCATACTTTACGAGGGTCTCGCCAGTGCAGACGAGATCGACGCAGCAATGAAACTGGGTGCTGGCCACCCCATGGGACCTCTGGCACTCGCTGACATGATCGGTATCGATGTTTGTCTCTACGTCATGAACATTCTTCTGGAGGAGTTTGGAGATTCAAAATTCAGGCCGTGTCCACTCTTAAAACAAATGGTCGACGCAGGTTATCTGGGTAAAAAGAGTGGCAAGGGATTCTTCGACTACGGCCAGTAGTCCTATGGCTGAAGAGCCTGCTGGACAGACGCAGCTCCGTTTGGGTATTGATACCGGCGGGACCTATACAGATGCCGCGCTCGTCGATGCTGAGGACCACGTCGTAGCCAGTGGTAAGTCACTGACCACGCACAGCCAGCTCGAAATCGGGATCAGTGCTGTACTCAAAAAGCTTCCTTCAAACCTTCTTTCAAATGTTACGCTGACCTCGCTGTCGACCACGCTCGCAACCAATGCCGTTGTCGAAGGCCGTGGCACCCCCGTTTGCCTGCTGCTCCCGGGTTACACCGCCCGTCAGATAGAGCGGGCGAAACTCGAGCTTATCGTCCGTGGTGGAGCTTGCGTTACACTGGCGGGTAGTCATGACGCCGGCGGCCGAGAGAACTGTCCACTTGACTTGGATGCGGCGCGTCGCACCATCGAGAAGTACCGGAACCGAGTATCAGCGTTTGGTGTTTCGGGTATGTTCAGCGTTCGCAATCCCGCCCATGAGATTGCTCTACGCGAACTGATTCATTCTCTCTCAGATAAACCTGTGACCTGCGGCCATGAACTCGCCTCGTCACTGGATGCGCCGCGCAGGGCTGTCACTGTGGCCTTCAATGCCTCTTTGGTGTCCTATATCGACCGACTAATTCGCACGACACAGGCGCTTCTGTCAGATCATGGCGTCAGCGCACCACTCATGGTAGTCAAAGGCGACGGCTCCTTGATTACGGCAGAGATTGCGCTGACACGACCGGTAGAAACTGTGTTATCCGGTCCGGCTGCGAGCGTAGTTGGCGCCGCATTCCTCGCCCAGACTGAAAACTCCATTATTGCCGACATGGGGGGTACCACAACGGACGTTGCCATCGTAACCAATGGCTATCCCGCCTTCAGTGCAGATGCTACTGTGATTGGACAGTGGCGACCGATGATTGAGGCTACCCGGGTTTTTTCGGTAGGGCTCGGCGGTGACAGCGAAGCACGGTTCAGCGGCGGCGAAGGCCTGGGAATTGGACCCCGTCGGGTGGTACCGATGAGCCTGCTTGCAGGTGACCATGACTGGGTGATTGGGTGCCTGAAACGTCAGCTCGACGCTAAACCGACGCCTCGAAGTAACCGATTTCTTCTTCCGCTTTTCGCTGATAGTAGTCAAATTGCTCAGCTTACACCTGTTGAAAGGGAAGTGTGGAAGCGTCTGGCTGAACGCCCTCTCGAACTCGAGACCCTGCATCGCAGCGCACGCGAGCAAGCCCAGGCTGCGGCTGTAATGGTGCGCAAAGGGATGGTGATATACAGTGGCTTCACCCCCTCGGACGCAGCCCATGTGCTCGGTTTCAGTGATCACTGGTCGACCGAAGCGGCCCATCTTGCAGCAGTCATCTGGGCAAAACAGATGCGCCACGTATACGGCTGGGGCAGCTTTGATCCGAATGATTCTTCCGCCGTCAGTCAGGTTGTACATGACAAGGTCGTCAGCACCATTTGTGAAACAGTTATAAAAGCCTGCATGGCGACTGGTGGTTCCCGAAGTGAGACTGCGGTATTCGGCAAGATCAACCGATTATTCGCTGAATGGATCATGGGCAACGGTACGATCGACGGTGGGCTGTTTACTCTGAATTTTGATCCTGGCCGATCTCTGGTGGCCGTGGGTGCTCCCGCCCCGTTTTATTACCCTGCAGCGGGCCGCCTGCTCGGCATTGACTTGAAGATACCAAAGCACAACGATGTCGCAAATGCTATAGGTGCCGTTGTAGGCAGTGTCGTTCAACGTGAACACATCACGATTACTCAACCCAGCCAGGGAACATTTCGAGTCCACAGCCTGAAAGGTCCCGTCGATTTTCCGGATCGCTGCAGTGCGTTTGTATGGGCTGAGGCCATCGCATCAGAGCGTGCACAAAGCAAAGCTGTCAGGGCCGGTGCGACCACTATCGATACTGTTGTAAACCGTTATGAAAACACAGTGTCCCCCGACGACCTGACCGATGATATCTTCTTTGAGGGCCGCGTTACGGCCACTTCGACCGGCCGTCCTGTCTCATCTCCTGCTAATCAAGAGTCACACCGGTCAACGCACCTATAACCCCACATTTCCGGTGAAAAGGCATTAGCCATTCTGATTCCCCGGTAATATACCCGGGTGAGTCAATGAAACGACCGCCAGCTATTGCCTTTCAAACCGGTCAGCGTACAATTCCGCCCCGTCGAATCTTTTTACCGGTAAGTCTGGATTGAAGCAGATTCTTCCCAACCAACCCCGCCCTAACCCACCTGGTCACAGACCCGCGCTGTTCTGACCACTTTCTTTATCTAACGGCAACAGACACCGCAGCCGGCGCTTCAGTATATGAATATTGGTATCGCAAACGGATCTCGAAAGGAGATTAACGGCAAGCCGCACATCTTCTACGATGGCTACTGGATCCGTTATTACCCGCCCCCCATGGAAACCCTGTCGGCCAAACGCGACCTTCTTCTTGTTCTGACACGGCGGACGTTCCACCATACTGAAGCCGGTATCAATACACCTGGAAACAGAGTTGAGGCGGCCAGACAGGCCTACGAAAGTGAACGCAACCCCGAGCGGAAGCGTGTCAATGCGGCGATGCTTGCAGGCGGGCTGTTTAATCGGGCGACTGATCTTTTCACCAGTATTGTCGGCCTCGAGGACCGCGGCATTCATGTTGGGGCCGATAACCCGTTAATGACACAATGCAGTGACTGCTTTCAGGAAGCACTGGAACTGGGAAAACAGGTACGTCATTCAAGTGGGCATGAGGGGATAGATGAACTCTGGGGTGAACCGTTAAAAGTTTTCACCAAGTCGATCGCCGCATATTATGAAAGTCGATACGTCAAAATCGCACAGGTGATGAAAGCCATCGATAATATCGCCGAACACATGGTGTCCACCTTCAGGGCTATTCCTGGGTACGACAACGTCGAAGACGGAATTCTCGATTACGCACGGGCCGCACGCCAAGAAAGCGAAATCATGAAAAGCGATCCGGATTTCTTCTATAGCTGGCCGGAATTCGTCACTCTGGCAGCACGCGTAAAACAATACCAGCCATCTATCAATTCCGATAAAGCCAATCTTGGAGAGGTGTATAGTTGGGGCAAAAGACTGTTATCTGAAGGGGTTGATCTAATCTCCTATATGGCTGGTGTAAGAGTACCGATGCCAAAGAGTATTCTCCAATATCTGGACAGTTTGGATCAGTTTTCTGCCGCTTTGGCAAAACCACTTTCAGAACATTAGTTCAACAGACTTTACACCTTTGCGGACCAGACATCTTGGCAACGGGCTGCTGCTGCCATCAAAACCTGATCAAAAGCAGGCTCAACCCAGCAGCTGGCGCAGCACAAATTGCAGGATCCCGCCATGATTGAAATATTCCCATTCCTTGGGAGTATCGATTCTAACAATCACCGAAAATCGCTTTATTCCACCCTCCGAATCTGTCGCTGTTACACCGATTTCCCTCATACCAGACTCAAGATCATCCAGATCGTATAGTTCGTGCCCGGACAGTCCGAGAACTTCACTTCCCTCGCCTTCTTGAAACTGCAACGGAAGTACGCCCATACCGACCAGATTCGAACGATGAATTCTCTCGAAGCTTTCAACCAGAACAGCTTTCACACCTAACAATAAGGAGCCCTTGGCAGCCCAGTCCCGCGAAGACCCTGTGCCGTATTCTTTACCAGCAATTACCATCAGCGGCGTGCCTTCAGACCTATAGCGCATCGCTGCATCATAAATGGTCGCCTGCTCGCCACTTGGCTGATGGCAGGTCCATCCGCCTTCCGTACCGGGAGCCAGTTCATTGCGCAGGCGAATGTTGGCGAATGTGCCGCGTATCATCACCTCGTGATTTCCGCGACGCGATCCGTACGAATTAAAGTCGGCCTGGACTACATCGTGTGATCGAAGATAATCACCCGCCGGGCTGTCTGGACTGATTGCGCCGGCAGGGGAAATATGGTCGGTCGTGATACTGTCTCCAAGTTTGGCCAGAACACGGGCTCCGTGGACGCTCTGGATGCCAGGCACTTGCCGGGTCATGCCCTCGAAATACGGGGGATGCCGTACATAGGTTGACTCAGTGTCCCACTTAAACAGGCTTGAAGAATCAACCTTAATCCCTGACCAGCGGGCATCGCCAGTGAATACATCCGAATAACGCGCCTGAAATAGCTCTCGGGTCACGTTACTGCTGATGACCTGTTCTATTTCTGCCTGGCCAGGCCAGATATCGTGCAGATAAACGTCACGGCCATCGGCTGTGGTTCCGAGTGGATCTGTTTCAAAATCCACAGCCATAGTCCCTGCCAATGCATACGCGACTACCAAAGGTGGGGAGGCCAAAAAGTTCATTTTGACCTCAGCGTGTACTCTGCCTTCAAAGTTACGATTTCCCGAAAGCACTGAACAGACCACAAGATCACCTGCCTGTATGGCTTCACTCACTGGGACCGGCAAAGGACCCGAATTCCCGATACATGTGGTACAGCCGTAACCCACTACATCAAACCCTAGCTGAGAAAGTGCATCGAGCAAACCGGCTTTGGCCAGATAGTCCGTCACTACCTTTGAACCGGGTGCAAGCGATGTCTTTACCCAGGGCTTGACGTTAAGCCCGTGGGCCAGAGCATTTCTTGCTACTAGCCCGGCACTCACAATAACACCTGGGTTTGAGGTGTTTGTACAACTGGTGATCGCAGCGATAACAATATGCTGATCTTTGAGATCGACCTGTTGTCCCTCTAACACGATAGATTGTGGGAACCCTGACTTACCTGATGAGACATCAATACAGGCTTCAGCGATTCTACTCTTTGCTTCTGACAGGCTGATCCGGTCCTGGGGGCGCTTAGGACCCGCAATACTGGGTACAACAGAAGACAATTCAAGATAAACACTGTCTGTGTACTGTGCATAAGGCATGTACTCGTCTCTGAACATACCCTGCCGCCGGGCATAGGCTTCGACCAGCGCGATGTCCGATTCCGTTCGTCCGGTCAGCCTTAGGTAATTCAGTGTTCCCGAGTCAATCGGGAAAATGCCGCAGGTTGCCCCGTATTCAGGTGCCATGTTCGCAATTGTGGCCTGGTCAGCCAGGGACAAACAATCAAGCCCGGAGCCGTAGAATTCAACAAACTTACCCACCACACCGTGTTGGCGCAGTATTTCCACCACTGTCAGTACCAGATCAGTGGCCGTGGCGCCGTCGGCCAGTTCCCCATGCAGTTCAAACCCCACAACGTCAGGTATCAGCATACTGATGGGCTGACCCAACATGGCCGCTTCGGCCTCAATACCGCCGACCCCCCACCCCAGAACACCAAGCCCGTTGACCATGGTGGTATGCGAATCCGTCCCCACAACCGTGTCAGGATAGGCCTGAAGCACACCGTCCACCTTTCGACTGAATACCACGCGAGCCAGGTACTCGATGTTAACCTGGTGAACAATCCCTGTTGACGGTGGTACGACACTGAAGTTACTGAAAGCCTGCTGACCCCATCTCAGGAAAGAATACCGTTCGCGGTTACGGCTGTATTCAAGCTCCGCATTGAGATCCAGGGATTGGGCTGACCCGAAATGATCCACCATGACAGAGTGATCTATTACCATGTCAGCCGGCGACAAAGGATTGATGCGATCAGGATTACCACCAAGTTCCGTCATAGCCTCACGCATGGCAGCCAGATCTACCACTGAAGGCACGCCGGTTAAATCCTGCATCAATACTCTGGCAGGCGTATAAGCGATTTCAGATGCCGCACCTGCCTGGAGATCCCATCCGGCCAGCGTACGGATATCCTTTGCACTGACACTGGTATCGTCTTCGTTACGGAGCAGGTTTTCCAGCAGAATCTTCAGCGAGTAAGGCAACCGTGCAATATCATACTCATCATTAAGCGCATCGAGCGCCCGAATCTCGTAAGACTTGTCCCCGACCTCGAGCATTTCACGTGAACCGAACGTGTCTTTCATCACATCTCCTAACAATGGAGTTAACAATAGTGCGGCTCTGGCTGGGCCAGCCGCCCTTCGCACGATAACGATACAAGGCAGATTGTATCTTAGCGCTGAATCTCTTTTCCTAAAATAGGATTATTCAGATTCCTCCAATAACAGCAGGAATGCGATCTCGTCCAGAACCGGGATACCCAGTTCTTCCGCCTTGACCAGCTTCGAGCCCGGATCAGCACCGGCAACCAGAAAATCCGTCTTTCCTGAAACGCTTCCAGTAACCCGGGCACCTTGGTCAGTCAGGCGCTGTTTCGCATCGTCGCGGGTCAGTTGATCCAGAGTCCCGGTCAAGACAAATGTTTTGCCTGCGAGTTTGTCGCTGGGTACTGAAATCTGTTTGTCTGGCCAGATGACACCGGCTGCCAGCAGTCGATCAATAACCTGCTGATTATCAGTCTGAGAAAAAAACCGGATCACCCCTTCGGCCACGACAGGCCCCACATCCGATACTGCCTGGAGTTGCGACTGATCTGCAGCTCGAAGCCTATCAAGGGTGGCAAAGTGTTCGGCCAATGTATTGGCTGTTGCTTCACCAACTTGTGGTATCCCGAGTGCAAACAGGAATCTCCCTAAACTCGTATTTTGGCTATGATCTATCGCATCGAGCAAATTGCGGGCTGATTTTTCACCCATCCGCTCAAGGCTCAACAGGACCTCGAGATCCAGATCGAACAAATCAGCCACATCACGAACATGTCCTGTCTCAACAAGCTGGTCTACAAGTTTACTGCCAAGACCTTCTATGTCCATAGCCCGGCGGGATGCAAAGTGCTTGATAGACTCTTTCAACTGGGCACTGCAGAACAGACCGCCGCTACAGCGAAGGACTACCTGGTCGGCATCGCCAACAATATCTGAACCGCATATGGGACACCGCTTTGGGAAGCGAAATGCACGAGTGCCCCCTATACGACGGTCCAGCACGACCGAGACCACTTCAGGAATCACATCACCCGCCCGACGAATAATCACCGTGTCACCTACTCTGACATCTAGCCTCTTGATTTCAGAGGCATTGTGAAGGGTCGCATTTGAGACGGTTACACCGCCAACAAATACCGGCTGAAGGCGGGCCACTGGCGTAACTGCACCCGTTCGCCCAACCTGGACCTCAATACTTTGAATAACCGTAAGCTCCTCCTGTGCTGGGAACTTATGCGCCAGCGCCCAACGAGGTGCTCTGGCGATGAAGCCAAGTTGTTTCTGCGCTGCAAAACTGTCGACCTTGTAGACAACACCATCTATGTCATAAGCCAGCTTCTCTCTTATGGCAACAATTTTCTCGTAGTAGTCGATGCACCCCGCGGCCCCACTGACAACACTGACCTGTGGATTGACCCGGATACCCCAATGACGGAGGGAGTCCAGCATCTGGCTTTGTGATTCAGGAGATGCACGGGCATTGACCAGCCCAACACCATAACCGTAGAACGCCAAAGGGCGGCTGGCTGTAATTCTGGGATCCAACTGCCGTAAACTGCCAGCAGCCGCGTTCCGTGGATTAACATAGAGTTTACCGCCGCTACCACGTTGTGCTTCATTGAGTCGAGTAAAACCGGTGTGAGACATGTAGACCTCGCCACGGACTTCCAGTTGATCGGGATGATCCACGCCTACCAGGTGTAGTGGAATTGAACGAATTGTGCGGGCATTGTGCGTTACATCTTCACCTCGATTTCCGTCCCCTCGCGTCGCAGCACGCACCAGTCGGCCATTGTCATAATGAAGACTAACTGCTAATCCATCGAGTTTGGGCTCGGCAACATAACCCACAACATCCAATCCCAGAGCCTCTCGGCATCTGCGATCAAATTCAATGACGTCGTCTTTCGCAAACGCGTTGCTCAGGGAAAGCATGGGCATCGCATGCTGCACCTCATCGAGACCCTGAACAGGTGCACTGCCGACCCGTTTGGTCGGCGAATCGCTTGCAACCAGCTCGGGATTACGGGCCTCAAGCTCGATCAGTTTACGATACTGGCGATCATATTCAGCATCAGGTACTTCCGGGGCATCCAGAACATAGTAACAGTAGTCATGATGCCGAATCTGACCGTACAGCCTGTCCAACTCGGTTCTGGGACCTTTCTTCATATCAATCCTAGAACAGGCGCAATGCCTCCTCTCCACCCGGTGTCACACCCAGTCTTTTCATAGACTCCCCAACGCCATGAACCTGCCGCTGTATAAGCGCTAAATGTGCCGGTGACAACTGCCCGCTGTCAGGATCAGCCAGGCTGCCGTTGAGTTCACTGGCCAGGTATTCGGCTACTGACAGCATTTCGCCGAAGGACTTTGAAGGTTCGGTACAGCGTGGGATACTCATAAACATTGTCAATCCCCAGAATGAACCGTCAATCAGGTCTGTATGGGAAAAATACCCTGGCTGGTACCGGTTTGCCAAACTGAACTGGCTCCTTCCATTACGCGGATCGTAATAATGAAAGATGTTCTGGTCACCAAGCCGCATACCCGATCTCTGCATCACCCGTTCTGTATCCTTTCCCGAAAAACTGGTTTCACCGATTGGTTTTATGTTCAATATTGCAAGCATATCGTAGGCTTTGCAGAATCGATCCAGCCGTCGTGCCTGAGGAAGCGCGTCTTCAATTGAACTGTCGAGTTGGCAGCGTCTGTAAAGGCCTTCTGCAAGAGCAACTATAAGGCTGTTAAATCGTGTCAACTCGGTTTCTTCTACTGGACCGGAGTGATCTGCCAGCTGAAGGCTCACGACAAGATCTGTAAACAGTTCATCGCTGCCCGCCTGTTCAAGATCCAGCCAGATCCGTCCGGGGTGACTGCGACCATGCACCGCTCTTGGATGTTCAAGGTTAATTTCATACTCTCGAAACAGAGATAAGACGCTATCCCGATCAACTAATTCATCTCCTGAAAGTCGTGCCCAGTAGTCGATACGCAGTGGTCCTGAGCCGACACCATCCTCAGGTGGCAATCCAGCAATATCTCGGGTCTTGTGATACTCAGCTGCACGCTTTCGGTCTGACGCTTGTTGCCCGGATACAGGCGACGTATCGTGCCCCGCTACGGGTTGCTCTCCCAGTTCAAAGTCTGCCGCTGCCACCAGCGATGGTTCTCTCTGACCGATCTTAGTGTTCCGCCCGAGGTAAAATCGTGCTCTGAGAAGTTGGAAAATATTTGCCATCAGTAACACGAGCGTCCTTCCGAACGTCCTTATGGGGATCTTCAAGCTGGATACATCCGGCCGCCGCCGCAGGTACGACAGGCCCAATATCAGTATCAGTGCTACAACACCCAGAGTAAGCAGAGCCAGTCGCAGAGTCATGTCATTGTGCGACTATCTCTACAGCTTCTTCGATATCGACTGAAACGATGGAAGATACACCAGGTTCACCCATGGTTACACCAAGAAGCACATCTGAGGATTCCATTGTAATCTTGTTGTGCGTTATCACAATCAGCTGTGAGCGTTCCGAAAGGGTCCTTAGGGTCTGACAATATCGAACGACATTCGCATCATCAAGAGGCGCATCAACCTCATCAAGAATACAAAAAGGGGCCGGATTGAGGCGAAACAGTGCGAACAACAAGGCGACTGCTGCCAGTGCCTTCTCTCCGCCTGAAAGCAGGTGGATCGTACTGTTGCGCTTACCGGGAGGCCTGGCCATCACTGTAACACCAGCAGTCAGATAGTCTCCATCAGTAAGTTCGAGGACGGCCTTTCCTCCTCCAAACAATCGTGGGAAATATTCGGTGAATCCGATGTTCAAATTATCAAATGTCTGTTTAAATCTATGCCGGGTTTCTTTATCGATTTTTTTGATCGCATTCTCGAGCGTGTCAATAGCCTCAACAAGGTCAGCATGTTGTTTATCCAGATAGCTCTTGCGTTCAGATTGCTCGTCAAATTCTTCAATGGCTACAAGATTTACAGGCCCTATCCCGGAGATTTTTTCACCCAGCTGTTGAGATTTCTCCGTCCAGAGAGATTCTTCGGCGTCTTCCGGCAGTTCGGTCAGCAGTTCCTCAAGAACGTATTTGCTTGCTTCGATCTGCTCCCGCAGCGCATCAATCCGCACATCGAGTTCCTGCGCCTTTAATCGCTGCTCTTCCAATGCATCCCTGGTTACTGCGACCCTTTGTTCACATTCCGACACCAGTGCCTGTGTGTCTCGAAGATTTTCGTCAAACTGGGCGTAGTCATTTCTTGCAGCAGTCAACCTGTTTTCGACTTCGATCCTACTGTCGAGAAATTCGTCCAGCCGCTGTCTCAAAACCTGTTCTGGCTCGACACCAACACGTAACGTGTGTTCCAGCTCCCGATGACGGAAGGCAGTCTGTTGATGCTGCGTTGTCAGACGAGCCTGACCCACCTGAAGCGATTCAAGCGATGCCCGAACACCTTGAAGGTCGAGCTCGGCCCGATGCAGCTGATCTCGATTATCCTGTACTGCACGCCTAGCCTGAATCAGTACATCTGATACCTGCTGCTTTTCCTGCAGCAGGACTTCACGATCACTGTCAACCGAACCGGTCTCATTTTCTGCCAAAGCGAGATTCCGACGGGCCTCATCAAGCCCCTCTCCTGTTTTACTGAGATCAGTGATGAGTTCTTCCATTTCGCCGGCAAGCTGATGTCGTCTGGTTTCAATCTGAGCAAATCGTGCTTCCTTATCAGCCAGAGACTGGCGGTGTATATCTCGCGTGAGGCGCAAACCGTGCACTTCCTGTTGCTGGGTCTGCTGTTGCTGTTCCAGAAGGCGAAACCGTTCGCGAACAGTGAGAAGTTCATCTTCCAGTGCCTGGGTGGCGGGTACGAGACAGGAAACCTCCGCGCGCAGTCCGTCTATTTCATCCTCCCTGGACAGCAGGCCTGTCTCGTTATCAGGTGCGCGTGGTGCTCGAACCCAGTTCTTCCCCACCACGGTTCCACAACGCGTCACTACACATTCGTGCAGTTTGAGTGTAGTTCGCCTCTGCATCGCTTCCGGCAGTGTCTCAGCAATATAGACCCCAGCCAGCACCGACTGTAGATCATAGCGTGAACTGCGCACCTTGCTCGATAGGGTTTTGGAATCATCGCTAATTTCGAAAATTTGGCCGGACTCAATGAAAAACAAATTGCTGGCTGGCAGCGCAGTTTCATCGGCAATGGTATTTTCTATACTGCCAACACCCAGCCCAGCAAGTCGATTCCCTAACAGCGCATCAGCGGCAGCCTCCCATCCATCGGCAACTTTGACCTCCTCTGCGAGCCTGGGTGCGTGCGAAAGACCCCGGCGCACCAACCACTCCTGGTAACGATCGTCATGCTTCAGGGCCGACTCCTGCAGATCACTCAAACTCTCAAGACGACTGTTCGTCGCGTGCATGTTCTTCCGCCCCTCATCAACACGCTGAGCCAGGCTCTCTGCAGCCTGACGGCCATCCTCGATGCTTTGCGCGAGTCTCTGAAAATCAGCCCGCCTGTCCTCAACTTCCTGGTCATGTTGCTGAGAGACCGTTCTCGTTCCCTCCACATCAAGCTGCTCCTCTTCCTCAAGGAGTTTTAGACCTTCCTCATCTAGACGAGCCAGTCTCTCCTGTGTTTTTTTATCTACTGATTCGAGTTGTTCTATCCGCGTACGCTGCACCTCCTGATTCATGGCAGGTTCAGCCGCTTGCTGGGTAAAGTCGTGCCAGCGCTCCTGCCAGTCCTCGAATTGCTGCTCTGTATCCAGCAGATGCTGCTGAGTGGATTCGAGGGCTGATTCCCGACTGGTGCGCAGCCCTTCACTGCGAGACACCAGATCTTCCAGCTTCTGGCGTTCCAGTGAATCCTGCTCCAACTGTGTACCGATTGCTGCCAAGTCAGTGGTCAATCGATCCAGCTCAGCTCGCTGCTGCTGCTCAGTTTCGCGGGTGTGCTCTATCTTCTGTTCAATCGAGGCGACCTCAGCACCCAGCGTATAGAACTCTGCCTGAATGTCATTCACCAGTTTCTGGGCATCTGACTGCTGTGCGCGGATCTCTTCCACCGTGCTCTCAAGCGATCTCTGCTGAGCCAGTTCAGCTTCCACCTGATTTCTAGCCTGGGCCGTGCTCCTGTCTTGCTCTTCACTTCTCCGCTTCATCGTGGCATAACGCACAGCAAGTAACTGACCATTGACAACCCGTTCTTCATCGCGAAGCTTCTGATAGCGCCGGGCAGCCTGGGACTGGCGCTGTAGCCTGCGTAGCTGACTCGCGAGTTCACTTCGAATATCCTCGATCCGGTCAAGATTTTCTCGTGTGTGCCGAATGCGCGTCTCAGTTTCGCGGCGCCGGTCTTTGTAGCGGGTAATGCCAGCAGCTTCTTCAACGAAGCTGCGAAGTTCCTCAGGACGGGCCTCTACAATCCTTGAGACCATGCCCTGTTCGATGATGGAATAGGAACGGGCACCCAAACCGGTACCGCGAAAAAGATCCGTTATGTCCCTTCGGCGACAGCGCGCGCGATTTATCTGGTATTCAGAAGTACCGTCACGGGACAAGGTGCGCCTGACAGATATTTCAGCAAACGCAGAATATGCATCAGGCGCCGTGCCTTCACTGTTGTCAAACAGCAGTTCTACTGAAGCCTTGCCGACAGGCTTCCGGGTGGAAGAACCGTTAAATATGACATCTGACATGCTCTCACCGCGGAGGTTGCGGGCGGATGCCTCACCCATAACCCAGCGCACCGCATCAATGACATTAGACTTGCCACAGCCGTTCGGGCCAACTATTCCAGTAAAGTCAGCCGGAATGGTAATAGATGTAGCGTCTACAAAAGACTTAAACCCAGAAAGATTGAGTGTCTTAAGGCGCATTAACCCAGCTTATTTGTTTTACGGGCATCGGGAATATGTCGGGATCCATCACATGCGACTGCTCGCGGCTGGTGGTCAGCACCACAGCCATCGCAATAATACGCTGTTAGAATTATCTGATCTAAACTGGCATTACATTATATCTGAACTTGCCCGTTTCGCAGCCAGAACTTTGCTGTTTCCCGGCAGCTAGGGGGAGCGACGCCGCCACGTTGATTTCCCAGTGTCAAACCGTAGACCCAACCTGGCGTGAACAAAATTCAGTAGATATTTGCTGCCGTAGGTCCCAGTCAACAATAGTTGCACACCAGAGGTCACTCTGGTATAACGGCCCGCTTTCGAGAGAACGGCGCATCGAGCCCCGAGCTTGTATTTTTATCTCATTGGAGCAATTTTCTAGATGGCCACAACAAAAACCAAACTCGCAGAACTGGTCCATGGCATCAAGCCCTATCGTGCCAAAAAGCGGGAACAATACATGAACGACAGCCAGCAGGGGCACTTCAAGGCAATCCTAAGTGCCTGGCGACAGGAACTGATCGACGATACCGAAAGGACAGTGGTGACCATGCAGGATGAGTCGATTAACCTGCCCGATCCCAATGATCGCGCGACACAGGAGACCGACCGTTCATTTGAACTGAGAACCCGTGACCGTGAGCGCAAACTGATCAAGAAAATTGAAGAGTCCATCGGAATGATCGGCAGTGGCGACTACGGCTATTGTGACAGGTGTGGGGTACCCATCGGCATAAAACGACTGGAAGCACGCCCTACGGCCAATCAGTGCATCGACTGTAAGACTCTCGATGAAATCCGGGAAAAACAACTCGCCTGACATTGCGACTTCGTTATCGGTCAGCAGCAAAAACAGTTGTACAACACTGTCGCCTAGAAGGCTCTAGGCCGTACAATATACTGAGACGGCACACTACTCGGTCAGTATATGAGCAAGATGTTCGACCTCGTCATCAAAAACGCCCGAGTCGCACAACCAGACGGGTCTATCGTTAACTCTGATCTTGCCTGTAGAAACGGCAGGATCGACCGAATCGACCAGACAATTAGCGGCGCTGCCAGAGAAACTATTGACGCGTACGGTAATCTGCTGCTTCCCGGTGTAATCGATCCACAGGTCCACTTCCGTGAGCCGGGAGCCACCCACAAGGAAGACCTGGGGTCAGGTTCTCGTGCAGCCGTCAGAGGGGGTGTCACTAGCTTCCTGGAGATGCCGAACTGTAAACCCGCCACAATTGACCAGGCACAGCTGGATTGGAAATTGAACCGGGCCGCGGAAACCTGCGTTGCAAATTACGGTTTTTTTATCGGTGCCACTCGGGACAACCTGCAATCCCTAAACACCACGCACCCTGCATGTGGAATCAAGATTTTTATGGGGTCAAGCACAGGTGACCTGCTGGTCGATGATGATAAATCTCTTGACCGTATATTCTCCTCAGGTGAGCGCCTCATCGCGGTGCACGCCGAAGATGAAGAACGCATCAATCAACGCACAGCCGCTATCCTATCTGACTCCAGCGGATCAGTAACCCATCAGCTTCACTCTGAAATTCGTGACCCACAGACCGCCCTTATCGCCACGCAACGGGCGCTGGAACTGTCCGATAAATATGGGCGACGCCTCCACATTCTCCATCTGTCCACTGCAATCGAGGTCGAACACCTGCGTCAGCACAAGGCTGCCCAGGTGAGTTGTGAAGTTATTCCCAATCACCTGTTTCTGAATACTGATGATTATGTCCGGCTCGGTGCCCGGGTTCAGATGAACCCGCCGATTCGTGGCCCCAAAAACGCGGATTCTCTCTGGCGAGGCTTGAAAGACGGCATTATCGATTTCATCGCCACAGACCACGCGCCGCACACACTTGAGGAAAAATCTAGGCCCTATCCCGACTCTCCGGCCGGGATGCCGGGCGTGGAAACTTCGCTTCCGCTAATGCTGACTCAGTTTAAGGCTGGGAAATGCACACTAAAGCAGGTGCAGAACTGGATGAGTGTTGGACCTGCCGCGACATACGGCATTCCGAACAAAGGCTGTATAGCTGAGGGCTTTGATGCTGACCTTGCGCTGGTCGATATGGATCGACGCCACCCGGTGAGGGACGAGGAAATGTTCAGCCGCGCAGGATGGAGTCCATACACCGGTCTGGAACTTACGGGATGGCCTGTCTATACCATTGTAGGCGGACAGGTGGTCTTTGAGTCCGGCAGAATCCGGCCCGGCGTCCATGGTAAACCACTCACCTTCAGGCGACCCGGAACCTGATTTTGCGAGTGGTGCCATGATGACCACCTCAATGAATTCAGGTAAGGGTGGGGAGGTCTGTCCTGTATTCAAACCAGCCTGGTGGTGCCGACACCCACACCAGCAGACGCTGTGGCCTATTTTTGCTCGCCGCCGACTCAAGGTCAATTATCATCGTCAACGTCTGGAACTCAAAGATGGGGACTTTCTTGATCTGGATTGGTCGGGCCCTGTTGATCATGACAGACCCGTAGTTCTGGTACTTCACGGCCTGGAAGGATCTTCACAATCGCACTACATACGCGGGTTATGCTCAGTCCTCAGCCAGCATCAGTTCCGCACTTGCGTAATGCACTTTCGGGGTTGCAGTGGAGAAAATAACCGACTCCCCAGGACCTATCACGCCGGCGAAACCAACGACCTAGATTACGTGATACGCTGGCTTCATCGACACAATCCGGACGTGCCCTTGTTTGCCGTAGGTTACTCTCTGGGCGGAAACATGCTCCTGAAACTGCTTGGACAGAAAGACCCGGAAATCCCCTTGGCAGCAGCTGCAGCAATTTCGGTTCCCTTCGAACTGTCACAGTGTGCATCACGATTGGAAAAGGGTCTCTCAAGGCTTTATCAACACTGGCTGGTAGGGTCAATGAAGAAAACCGCCATTAGGAAAGCCTATCAGCACAATACCGGTCTGAATATACCCGCTCTGCTTAAGACTCGAACTTTTCGCGAATTCGACAACCTGGGCACCGCACCCCTCCATGGATTCCGCGATGCTGAACACTACTATGCTACTGACAGCTGCCGACAGTATTTGCTGCGCATCACTACACCAACGTTAATCGTTCAAGCCAAAGATGATCCTTTCATGACCCAGGATCTATTACCTGAGGAGCACGAACTCGGTCCAGGTATCCGATTGGAGCTCAGTGACAGAGGCGGCCACACAGGTTTTGTTGAAGGACACTTTCCTGGTCGGTCACGATATTGGCTGGAAATTCGACTTGCACGTTTCTTGACTCAGGCTAACTCAACCCGGACCGCACGTCGATCAGAGAACGCCTGATTGAGGGTGTTGGCATCCATATATTCAAGTTCACCCCCTACTGGGACACCACGGGCCAGACGACTGATCTGGACTTCATATTTCGCCATGAGATCCGACAGATAATCGGCTGTAGCCTCCCCTTCAATGGTCAGGTTGGTCGCCAGAATGACCTCTCGTACCGGATAGTCCAACAGAACTTTCAATAGATGCTGTACTGCGAGATCGTCTGGGCCGATACCATCAAGTGGTGAAAGGTGCCCCATCAGAACCAGGTAATAACCAGAGAAGGCACCCGCCTGCTCTATAATGGCCAGGTCGGCCGGGGTCTCAACAACACACAACAGGCTCTCATCGCGTTTCCCAGATGTACATATTGCACACAGATCCTCTTCACTGAAATTGTTGCATCGTGCACAGTGCCTGACGGTGGACACTGCTTCGGTGAGGGCCTCAGCAAGTTGACTGGCACCATCCCGATCTCGCTCGAGAAGATAGAAAGCCATCCGCTGGGCTGTCTTGGGACCCACACCTGGCAGGCGCCGAAGCGCACGCTTCAGCTGTTCAATTGCGCGACCTTCCTTCATAGTCAACCGGGAATGTTCAGCCCGGGTATATTGAGCCCTGACGTCAACCCACTCATTTTATCCTGGCTTGCCTGCTCGACACGCCGTACTGCATCGTTCACTGCAGCTGCGACCAGATCTTCCAGTACTTCCTTGTCATCACTGATCAAACTATCATCAATCTTGATACGCCGGACATCGTGCCGACATGTCATGACCACCTCCACCAGCCCGCCACCAGACGTCCCAGTGACCTCTATCTGAGCCAGCTCTTCCTGTGCTTTCTTGAAGTTCTCCTGCATGGCTTGCGCCTGCTTCATAATATTTTCCAGCGGTCCTTTCATTTTCCAGCCTCTTTCGAATTAGCGGGCCTGACTGACTCCGGCACGACTGTTGCATCAAATCGTTTCATCATCTCCTGTACAGCCGGATCTTCGAGCATAGCCTGATAGGCCGCCTGCTTGGCCTCGTCCGCCTGGCGTTTCTCGGTTTGTACCGGTGTCGGTGAGGAAACTCGGTCTTCTATCGGCGCCACGAGTTTCAGTTTCAAAACGCCTTTCCGCTGGGCCGAAAGCGACTTCTCTAGAGTTTTTATTCGGGCTTCACTGGTCAGATGTTCGAGCGACTCAGTCAGAGATACCTCAAGCACACCCTGAACAAAACGCTGTGGTGCTAGATTCATGGCCAACTCGCGGGTGATGCCGGCGAGATCAGCAGTTGCAACCAGGTCAGCCCATATTTCCGGGTCCGCCGGATCCGCGTCAGCCGAGTTGTTGCCCTCGGTTGGGGCTGGCTTAGGTGATTCTGCACCGACCTCCCCACGCACATCAGTGCGGGTTCGGGCAGGTTTTTGTCTGACAGCCTTGGCTTTGCTGACGCTTTTTTTCTGTGTGCGTTCCGGGGGAGCCACGGAAGGCGCAGAATCTTCCGCCAGATCAGGGATGAAGGTCAGCATTCGGAGAAGTGCCATCTGGAAGCCAGAACCAGGTTCAGGTGCCAAATGCAGATCACGTTTTGCCAGCAGCGCAATCTGGTAATAAAGCTGAACATCCTCAGGTATCATCAAGTCGCCCAGTTCGGCGGTAAAAGCCGAAACCTCACCCTTGGCCGCATAGCCTTGAGGAGACACCTGATAGAGTGCGACATCCTGGAGGGCGAGAAGCAGATCATCCAGGACAGACATATAATCCAACGCCCGCTCAGCCATGTCGTCTGCTGCAGCCAGGACACTGGCACCATCGTGTGCGGCTAGGCCCCTGAGTATATGCTCGACGTGTCTTGTCTCGATCATTCCCAGCATGTCCCGCATTGAATCGACACTCACATGACCACTGCCAAAGGCAATGCCCTGATCAAGCAGACTCAGCGCATCCCGCATACTGCCCGAAGCAGCACGCGCAATAATAGCCAGCGCTTCGCTGTCATGCTGTATTTCTTCAGCTGTCAGAATCTTGTCCAGCTGTGCGGCTATCTGGTCAGGCGATAGAGCCCGCAGGTTGAACTGGAGACAACGGGAAATGATCGTGGCTGGCAGTTTTTTGGGGTCCGTAGTAGCCAGGAGGAACTTGACATGGTCAGGTGGTTCCTCAAGTGTTTTTAACAAGGCATTGAAACTATGGCCTGAGAGCATATGGACTTCGTCAATCAGGTAAACCTTGCAACGACCCTGAGTTGGGGTGTATTGAACGTTATCTAGAATCTCCCGCGTATCTTCAACTCGGGTCCTGGACGCAGCATCGACCTCAAGCAGGTCAATAAATCGTCCTTCATCCACACCCTGACATGCAGAACAAGACCCACAGGGCTGTGAACTGACACCCTGTTCGCAGTTCAGTGCTTTGGCCAGTAATCTTGCCAGGGTGGTTTTTCCGACACCACGGGTACCCGAGAACAAAAATGCGTGGTGAACCCGTTCATTGTCTAACGCACTGGTAAGCGCTGATACGACATGCTCCTGACCGACGACATCCTTGAAATGCCGAGGACGCCAGCGTCTTGCCAATGCCTGGTAGCTCATACAGTTCCTATTCTCGCTGAAACGGGGTATTGCCGCATATGGTCAATACCGGCTGAATGGTCACTGGAGACGGCGCCAGCCAGCCCGACCCCGGCACTCGAATCAATTGCTGCGGCTGCTTCCTTCCGGACCTGACCGGGTTCACAATTTATCGCCACCAGGGAGACCGACTGCCGCCGCCAGAAAACCGCCTGTAGCCACTCGACCACACCTTCTGCTGCGACCATTTTAGCACTCGCGCTAAACCCCAAGCACAATCAAAAACAACCTGGCTACAGGCGCCGAATGAGACAGAAACACCCGTCATTGGGAGCATTCTTGTAAAAAGCTTGTTCGTTCATGCGCTCCAGGTCAGCAACGCCCGACGCCATGAGTTCAGCAAATTTGTTCTCGAACCCTGCTGTTTGCCAGACCTCCCGATGAATCGTGCACGCAAAGTATCCACCGGGCTTCAGTACTCTGAGAATCTCATCCAGGGCATCTGCTTCAACATGGCCGTGGGTAAACGTCCCGCAGGAAATACCTGCGTCATAGGTCTGATCGGAGATGTCAAGCACGGTATTGAGGTCACCCTGTATCAGCGTCTGGTAAACCTGCTTGCTCCTGGCTTGGCTAAGCATTTCGGCAGAAAAATCCAGTCCATCGATTGCCGAATATCCATGACTGACCAGATACGCTCCCACAAGCCCCGTGCCACAGCCTACATCCAGGATCAAGGCAGTACGATCCGCCAATGCATTGGCCAAGAACTGCGCTATACCAGCCGGTGCGATGTAATGCAGTCCCTGCTCTAGGTGCTGATCGTATGACACCGCCCAATCGCGATAGAGTGTCTTGGCTTCGTCTGGAGTCTTAAGGGAATAAGCCCTCTCCAGAATCTTTTGTGATGCTGCTGATTGTGATCTGTTCTGATCTGCCATGATCGAATTCGCCGCTGAGCCGTGTTTGGAAACTGATCATGCAAACACAATGAGTGGTAGGAGAACATCGCTGATATGCCAAACGGCCTGCAAAACTGGGATACCCAAAAACGACAGCGCTATCAGTCCCAATAATGCGAAATTTCCGTACCGCTCGTTGTAATAACGATACTGCTGCGACAGTTGCCGCGGTAGAAAATAAGGCAGAATGTAGTGTCCGTCCAACGCACCGATAGGCAGCAGGTTAAACACCATTAACAACAGGTTGATCCGGGCAACAAACAGCATAGACTGCGGCAGCGTCTCGTGCGGACTGTACCAGCCAAAATGCAGACCCTGGACAAAGACATTTACAGTAATCACCGCCAACAGCAAGTTCATTGCCGGGCCGGCAGCAGCGACCAGCATCTCGGCATAACGGGATGTGAAACGCCGTGGATCGGTCGGCACCGGTTTCGCGTAGCCGAATCCAATAAACACCACCATCATCAAGCCCATTGGATCGATGTGAGATATCGGGTTGAGTGTAAGGCGGCCTGCCCGCTGAGCAGTGTCGTCACCGCAGCGCTTTGCGGCCCAGGCATGCCCAAACTCGTGAAACGACAGGGAAAGAAGAAGGGCCACCAGAATGACACAAAAAAGCAGCCACTGGCCCTGGTAAAGCAGTTGAATCATCACTTTTGCCTACAATTGGTTTTCCGTACCGAACAAACAGCCCACAGGTTTCCGGCGGGCCAGGATAGAATATCGAATAACGTCTGGGCGACAAGTCCTATTTTACGCCAGGCGTGCGACCTGCAACGAACCGACGTCACTCTGTCAGGCCAATACATCAGGGCACCCTCTATCTCCGGGAGGTTTTATGACAAAACTGACTACAATTGCCGCAGACCAACTGCAAAGCACGCAGGGAACAAAGCTTGGTATATCTCCCTGGATACGGCTATCACAATCAATGGTCAATCAGTTTGCCGATATTACGAACGATCATCAGTTCATACATATTGATCCGAAACGAGCAGGTACTGAATCGCCTTTTGGCGGAACAATTGCACATGGTTTCCTGACGCTGTCACAACTCAAACAGATGGCCGAATCCACGCTGGCCGTCATCAAGGACGTACGAATGAGCATCAATTATGGGTTCGACCGGATCCGATTCATCACACCAGTGCGCTCTGATGCCCGGGTGCGTGCACACTTCACGCTTGAACTTGCTGAAGAGCGAACAACCGGTGAATGGACATTGCACCACGACATTACTGTCGAAATTGAGCACAATGAGCGCCCGGCCTTGTCCGCTATGTGGATCATCCGACAATATACCGGCTGATTATGCTTCAGATCTCCGCAATTTTCCGGTATCCACTGCGCCCTATAAAGCACAGTTCGCGCTGCTTGTGTCCCAAGATTAATCCCCTGTGGCTGTTGATTTTATTCCTGCTACCGGCGCAAGCGGATAGTGGCAGCGATATTGAACCGTTTTCGGCTGATTATGCGATCACTCGTTCCGGCCTTGCAGTTGAACGAAAAGTTGAACTGACCCGGTCCGGCCAACACTATCTCTTGACTGCACTGACTCAACTCAAGGGACTGGGGTCGCTCACAGGAATCGGTAAAGTGGTCGAGCAATCACATTTTCAACTGCGTTCAGGTCGGATCCAGCCCATTCTCTATACAGCAGACGATGGTAGCGAGGATAGTCACCGGGCTATTCGGATTGAATTCGACTGGCCATCTGGCACAAGCCACGTCCTCTATCGCGGCACCCAACTGACCATCCCACTGACACCCAACGTGCTGGATCCACTGTCGTTCGAACTCATGGCCCGGATTGACCTTCAGCAGGGTATGACCGAGCCACTTTACACAGTACACGAGGGCGATCAGATTCGTCCGTATAGGTTTGTACTGGAGCAAGCCGAATCAGTTATTATCTTAGAACAGCCCGTACAAAGCCTGCGCTACTTTATAGATCGGAAGTCCAGCCGACAGCTGTACTACTGGCTGTCTCCAAAACTGGGCTATCTAGTTGTGAAATTCAAACAGTTGCATAAAGGTAAAGTTAAAACAGAAGGTGTTCTGACCCGCAGTTCTATAAAGCCATAACCTGATTTTAAACACCCCGCTCTCCAAGGAGACTTAATGACCTTTGACCCCCTTGAAAATCGTCCAGACACCCAATCTAAACCCCATGAAAAACGATCAAGAACCTTCAGCAATCGCGTCTTCACCTGATGGTGATCCTTGGCTTTTCACACCCGGACCGCTCACGACATCACCCGCCGTAAAACGGGCGATGCTGCACGACTATGGCTCCCGTGACAGCCGCTTTATTGACATCAATAACCGCATTCGCCAACACTTGACCCAGATCGTCAATGGCCAAAACACGCATGTCTGCGTGCCGGTTCAGGGGAGCGGTACTTTTGGGGTAGAAGCAATGCTGATTACGTTCATACCCCGATCCGGAAAAGTGTTATTACTTGTCAACGGTGCATACGGTAAACGTATGATCGATATCTGTTCAATACATGAGCGAGCGTACACAATACTCGAAACAACCGAAGATCTGCCTGTAAATACTGACGAACTTGATCGGCGACTTGCCGCAGATCCCGACATTAGCCATGTTGCCGTAGTCCACTGTGAAACTACGTCAGGCATCTTGAATCCAATTGAAACAGTTGCCAAGGTCACGGCCGAGCATCGACGGTCTTTGCTGATCGATGCCATGAGTTCATTCGGTGTTCTACCGCTTGATGCATGCGATTCTCCATTTGACGCGGTCGTTGCATCCAGCAACAAATGCCTGCAAGGATCTCCTGGAATAGGGTTTTGTATCTGCAATATCGAAACTCTCAAACAATCCAGCGGCAATTCCGACACGCTGGTGCTGGATCTGTACAGTCAGTGGAAAGCCATGGAACGCAATGGCCAGTGGCGCTTTACACCACCAACCCACACGATATTGGCTCTGGGGCAGGCGCTGACGGAATTCGATGCCGAAGGTGGTGTAGCGGGACGGGGCCGCCGTTATCGACACAACTGTGAAACCCTGGTCTCGGGCATGCGCACACTGGGGTTCAAGACCCTGCTCCCAGATGAACTTCAATCGCCCATAATTGTAACGTTCCTGACACCTGCCGACCCTAATTTCCAGTTCGATAGATTTTATGAAGAGCTCCGAAAACGTGGCTACATTATTTATCCGGGCAAACTGACAGTAAGCGATTCGTTTCGGGTCGGTTGCATTGGACACATTTCCGAAGGCCAGGTTCGCGGACTGATTGACGCTATTCGCGACACGCTTGGGGTCATGAGTGTCAGCAACTGTGGTCCCTGACCTGTTGTATGCCATAACATCACCATGCGCTATGTGACCTGCAATAACCGGCAGTACCGCTGGCCCGACAGACCTGTCGTTGTGATCTGCCTGGACGGCAGTGAACCTGGCTACCCGCTGTCGGATGGTGGTGGTTATATTGACCGTGCCATTGAGAACGGTCATATGCCCTATCTGGCTTCGATCAGAAACCGCGGGTTGTTTCGAACCGCTGATGCCACGATTCCCAGTTTCACCAACCCCAACAACATTTCGATTGTGACTGGAACACCACCGGCCGTTCATGGCATATCAGGCAACTTTTTTTACGACCTTGAGTCCAACGCTGAAGTCATGATGAATGATCCTGTGTTTCTTCGCGTGGGTACGATTTTCAAAGCATTTCAGGATCAGGGCGCAAAAGTCGCTGTGATCACAGCTAAAGACAAACTCAGGCGGATGCTCGGTCATGAACTCGATTTTGATCAAGGCAGTGCAATCTGCTTTTCCGCCGAAAAATGCCAGCTGACCACACAGAGTGAAAACGGCATAGACGATGCCGGCCAGCTGACTGACCTGTCACCGCCGGATGTCTACAGCAGCGCATTGTCTGAGTATGTATTTTCCGCCGGCCTGAAACTTCTGGATACCTGGGCGCCTGACATACTCTACCTGTCGACCAGTGACTACATCCAGCACAAACACGGGCCTGGAACCGCGACAGCAGATGCGTTCTACAGCATGATTGATGATCACCTTCTAAAGATGCAAGCACACGATGCCATCATTGCCCTGACAGCCGATCATGGTATGAAAGCGAAACACGATTCAGTCGGGCAACCGAATATCGTCTATCTGAAGCCTCTCATCGACGAACTATTGCCTTCTGATAGATTCCGAATCATCCTGCCAATCACAGATCCGTACGTAGTACATCATGGTGCACTGGGTGGATTCGCCACAATCTACCTGGCCGACCCGGTCGATATACAACCCGTATGCCAGAAATTGTCGGCACAGAAAGGGATCGAGCTGGTACTTGAAGGCCCGATAGCCTGTGAGAGATTTTCCTTGCCCCTGGACCGGGTGGGTCATATCGTGGTGATTTCCAGCACTGAGTGGGTTTTAGGACATTCTCAACAGTATCATGACCTATCAGCGCTCTCCGAGCCTCTACGGTCGCATGGGGGGCTGTCCGAACAACGGGTACCGTTTATTCTGAACCGTCCGGCATCTCAACTGCTCGCCAGCACCAATTTACACAACTACGATATTTTCGACGCTGCCCTCAACCACGCGACTGTCTGACCGGATTCATCCATGCAGACCTCCTGCCCAGAAAGCAGAAGTCAGATAAAATACAATTCCGCAGCTCATCTGCCGATGTAGATTGTCCAGGAACCACGTCAAATTCACTGATTACCTACGACTCTTAAGGAGTTTCGATGACCATCCGACAAGACTTCGTCTATAACCGCAGCTACACAGGCCAAGTGAAAGGTCTGATTCTTGACTGGAGCGGCACCACAGCCGATGCGTATGTACTTGCCCCGGCTGTTGTATTTGTCCAAGTATTTCAAAAACACGGTGTCGAAGTCACGATGTCCGAGGCTCGTGGACCAATGGGACTGCGTAAAGATCTTCATATCAAAGCAATGACCGAGATTCCAGAAATTCGTGAGCGATGGCACGGCATTCACGGACAGTATCCTAATCAGGAAGATGTAGACCGGATGTTCGAAGATTTTGTACCCATGCAACTAGACTGCCTTCGTAATTACACAACGCTTCTGCCGCTGGTTGCCGAAACGACACAATCACTGCAGAAACAAGGCATTAAGATCGGCAGTACTACGGGGTTCCTGCGCAGCATGGTAGACATCCTCGAAGAGGATGCCCGCAAACAGGGCTATACACCTGACGCTTCTGTTGCTGGCGATGAAGTAATCAACGGCGCCCGTCCAAAACCTTTCATGGTCTACCGCAATCTAGACCTCATGGACGTTCACCCGATCCAGTCCGTAATCAAAGTCGATGACACTGTATCGGGAGTTGGAGAAGCCCTGGAAGCCGGCTGCTGGGGCGTAGGTATTGCACGCTATAGCAACTACATGGATATGGATACTCTCGAAGAAGCCGACAGCTTGTCGGAAGACGAAATCAAACGACGTTTGGTACACACGCGGACGCTACTGCAAAAAGCAGGTGCGCACTACGTGATTGATACCTGGGAACAGATGCTGGACGTTATTGAGGATGTCAATATCAGGCTTGGTCGAGGCGAGAAACCTTAAACCGGTTTCCGGTGAACTTTCTTTGTTAGATGCCAATGGTGGTTGTCAGCTCTGAATTCTGACTGCCATTGGGATTCCAACGATAGTCTATTACCTGTCCTGGATCCCTTTGATCTTCAGGCGCCCGGTTTGTACGGTCTGATCCAGTAAGCCGACACAGGCATAAAGCGCCTTTAGTGTAGGCACCTCGACCTCTGTTAACGCCGCCAATTCAACCACCACTCCGAGCATACCTTCTATTTCCAGGGGCTTGCCTTGCTCGATATCCTGAAGCATTGATGTTTTATGCGAGCCTACAGCCTCTGCGCCGGCAATTCTTTTTTCCATCGGCACTCGAAAGTGGGCTCCAAGTCGCTCACCGACGGCCTAGGCACCGCGATTCCAGTAGAACCCTCCCTGATTACCTCTACCTTTTGTACGACTTTCCCAGAATGGAGACTTTGAAGATCTTCTGATATCCGGTTTACTACGCTGAGAGCATCAGTTTCTGCATCGTGATAAGGCGCACCGAACCCGGGAACAGACAAGATTTCATCACAACGTCGCAGGTTATTGCCCCGTCAATAGACGCGTAGAACAAATAATTTTAATCGGCGGCCCGCATTTCTACAGAAGTGCCGAAAGAATAAGCGACTGGATTCCATTCACTTCGAAAGATTGCACGGCGTGCGGAATGGAAATACGCAATCGCAAGATTGGCCTCATAGCGGACGTTTACAGAATTCTGGTAATCGGATTCAACGGCATCCCAGAGTGAAGACTCCTGTAAGGCCGCAGGGAATGAATTGAAAAGACGCTCGCTCAGGGCGTACATACTGGTACTGTAAAGTGCCAGTTTCTGCTCACTGATACGAATGGAAACCTGGTATTCGCGCTTTTCGAATGCAGTCTTAGCAGCTGCAGTTAACTGCTGGAACTCAAGATAAAACTCATCGAATTCAGACAACACCAATTCCGCGACCAAGGCGGCTGATTCAACCGTTGAACCCAACTGGACTTTTCGGCTAGAAAGTAAAGGTTCAGTCACGCCTAAGATGAGAGTCAAGCAGCACTGAACATAACTTCCGTGGAAACAGTGTTAACTTAAGTACTTAGCGTACTTTTCAATATGCTTGCTTAGACTCATCGCGTGCTCGCGCACCAGCCGCTCGGCCGTGTCCGCGTCGCGATGTTCCAATGCTTCAATGATGCGCATGTGATCAATTACTGATTGATCGGATCGATTATGTTCCTTCACCGCCTGAACACGTATTGATCGCATATGCAAAAATAGGTTACTGGCCATGGTCTGAATCAGACTGCACTTGCTAAGCGCCATAATAGTTCTATGAAACTCAATATTCGTATCGGAATATTCATTGATGTGTGCACGGGCCTCCTCCTTATCATCAAAGCTCGCAAACATCTTGCGCAGCTTGCTGATCTCTGTTCCGCTAGCATGCTGAGTGGCAAGCCGCGCCGCCATACTTTCCAGTGCAGCCCAGACACAGACTACTTCCAGGATTTCCTTCTTGGTCTTACGCACGATGTACGTACCGCGCCGGGGCACATTTTTGACCAACCCCTCCTGCTCCAGCCGTGACAAAGCCTCGCGTACCGGGGTACGGCTAACGCCAAGGTCTTCTGCCAACCTTCTTTCATCTAGCTTTGGTGGTTCGGGTGTGGAATAAATGTCCATCTTGGCAATCGCAACTTTCAGCATCGAATAGACCTGATCCTTGAGTGCCTGGGTTAGCCCGATTGGAGCCAGCTGGATATTACTCATATTTCACCGGTCCTTAGTTGATACCTATATCAAGCCTGATCTGTTTTGCCTTTATGCTGCCATAAGGCACAACTGCACCATATAGGGACCCTACCTTCTTGGTATTATCACGGATGGACTGCATATGCGCTGCGCGCGGTCGATTCGGTCGGCACAAGCCTAGTGGTTTCAATAATGTTGTCATATGAGATAGCGGAACCGTCTATACGCCCAACTTCATATCAACCAGTAGGTTTCTATTGGTGGCGAACTCGTAAGCACTGACTTTCCCACTGCCCTCTGGTCTGACTTTCAGAATACGCATACCGCCTTCACCGGTAGCAACCACGACTCCCTCTTCACCAATACTGGAGATGGCGCCCGCTTCGCAGCTTACACTGGCAGATTTCTGACAATCAAATACCTTAACTTCCTCACCATTGATTGTGGTCCATGCCCCTGGCTGCGGGTTCGCACCACGTATCAGGTTGTGAATCTCATCGGCGGATTTATTCCAGTCAATCTCAACGTCCGCCTTGCGGCACCAGCCTTCATAGGTGCCTTCCTGAGGGTTCTGCTTGACTCTTGGCGCATTGCCATCCCGGACCAGATCAATGGATTCCAGCATGGCATCAACACCCATAGGAAATAGTTTGTTGAAGTAGATTGATCCCAACGTATCGTCGGGTTCGATATCCACTTTCTTTTGCAACAGAATAGGCCCAGTATCCAGTCCACTATCTGGCCAAAAAATGCTCAACCCAGTTTTCTCCTCTCCATTAATAATTGGCCAATTGATTGAACTGGGTCCTTTATGCATCGGCAACAACGAAGGGTGATACTGAATCGACCCGTACCTCGGCACATTCAACGCTTCCTCCGGCACGAGCAACAGCACATAGGCCATGACACACAAATCCGCACCATGACTACCGAGCTGCTCCCACACTGCCGGGTCTTTGTACGACACCGGCTGATACACCGATAGTCCTTTTTCAAGAGCACACTCTTTTAACGGGTCGAGAGGTCGGCCCTCCTTATCCGGCGCGCTATACACCGCGACCACTTCGTCGACAGACTTGTCCAGAACCGCCTCGAGGACGGCCTTACCAAACGCCTGCTGACCATGAACAATTAGTTTCATTTGTTACTCCAGTTCACCTCTGGGCGTATGGTGCACAGGGGCGTGCATTTAAACTGCGCCAGCTTCCTTGAAAGATGCAATATCCTCGTCACTGAATCCCAACACCTTGGACAACACTTCATCGGTATGCTCACCAAGTAGGGGCGAACGTGTTACTGTGAAAGCGTTATCCGAAAGCTTTACCGGGCATCCGACCGATAGGTAGGGCCCACGCTCAGGGTGATCACATTCGACGATAGTGCCAGTCGCACGCAATGATGGCTCTTCGGCAAGCTCCTTCATTGAAAGGATCGGCCCAACCGGGATATTCAGTGGATTACATATTTCCATGACTTCGTACTTAGTCTTGGTCACGGTCCAATCCTCAATCGCACAAAAGACTTCGTTCAGGTGTGGCAGACGCGCTAGCGGCGATGCATAGTCTGGGTGTTCCTTCCAGTTCGGTTTGCCAATAATATCGCAAATATTTTTCCAGACGGCAGCCTGGGTAATGAAGTAGGTGTAGGCATCCGGATCGGTCTCCCATCCCTTGCACTTCAGGATACGGCCTGGCTGTCCGCCGCCGGAGTCGTTGCCGGCACGCGGCGTGGCCTCACCAAATGGTACATTCTCGCCATGCTGCGAGTACTCCTTCAGGGGACCAGCCTTTAAGCGCTGCTGGTCACGCAACTTGACCCGGCATAGGTTAATCACCCCATCCTGCATCGCGGCAAGCACACGTTGCCCGCGGCCCGTTTTTTCCCGATGCAACAACGCGGCCAGGATACCGAAACCAAGATTCAAGCCGGTACCAGAATCGCCAATCTGAGCACCGGTGATCATAGGCAACCCATCGTGAAAGCCCGTGGTGGACGCGGACCCGCCTGCACACTGCGCAACATTTTCGTAAACCTTGCAGTCCTCGTAAGGTCCTGGCCCGAAACCCTTAACCGAAGCCATGATCATGCGGGGGTTAAGTTCCTGAATACGTTCCCAGCCAAATCCCATCCGATCAAGCGCACCTGGGGCAAAGTTTTCCACCAGCACATCACATTTTTGTACCAATCGCTCAAGCACTTCCTTGCCTGCTTCGTTTTTGGAATTGAGGGTCAGGGAACGTTTGTTGTGATTGAGCATGGTGAAATAGAGGCTGTCAGCCCCTTCCACATCCACGAGTTGCTTTCGTGTGGCATCACCAACACCCGGGCGCTCCACCTTGATCACGTCGGCGCCCATCCATGCGAGCAACTGGGTACAAGTAGGGCCAGACTGGACATGTGTGAAATCCAGAATTCTTATACCGTCGAGGGGTTGTGACATTGATTCTCTCTGCTTAATTAAGGTTATCAAAGTTATAAATGAAGTTTTACTTGTACATGGTCTGGGCTTTAGTGCCCGGCGCATACTCATTGGGATCGACCCAGACATTGACTACAGCGCATTTGCCGCTTTTTGCAATCGCTTCCCGTGCACGCTGCATTGCCGGCTGAATCTGGCTAGCCTCGGTAACCTCTTCGCCATAACCGCCAATCATGTCTCCGAACTTAGAGAAAGGCACATCGCCGAGCTTATTCCCGACATCACCACGTTCCTCGCCATACTTGGTGAGCTGTCCGTAACGAATCTGATTCATGGCCGAGTTGTTGCCGATCACCGCGAGATATGGCGCACCGAACCGTTGTGCGGTTTCCATGTCAAAGGCGGTCATGCCAAAGGCACCATCACCGTAGAGGCAGACCACCTCCTTATTTGGATGTGCGAGCTTGGCCGCCATGGAGAAACCGGTGCCGACGCCGAGCGAGCCAAGCGCGCCCGGATCCATCCACTGCCCCGGATTGCGCGGGCGTACCGCCTGAGCAGAAATAGTCACGATATCACCGCCATCGCCGATATAGATTGTGTCTTCGCCAAGAAACTCATTGATTTCATAGGCTAAACGGTAAGGATGAATCGGGTTCTGATCGGTAGTAAACATCGGCATCAGCTTCTCGAGCTTGGTTGCCTCAATCTCTCGCAGCTCGGCCATCCACTTCTGGCGTTGCTGACGCGCTCCATTATCGATACGGCCCGTTACTGCTTGCGACACCGCAGCAAGGATTACACCGGGATCGCCGGCCAAACCAAGACTGATATCCCGATTTTTACCAATCGTCGCATAACTCTGGTCAATCTGTACCAAAGTTGCCTCCTTGGAAATGCGTTTGCCATAACCCATGCGGAAATCGAACGGCGTTCCCACAATCAGGATTACGTCAGCATTCTTGAAGGCATCACTGCGAGTGCGATCGAAGTGATGCGGGTCGCTTTGCGGCAACATGCCGCGGCTGGCGCCATTCATATAGGCCGGGATATCCAGCGCGCGCACAAAGCTGATAGCCTCCTCGTGTCCCCGGGAGGACCAGACCTGTTGTCCCAGCAGTACCGCTGGACGCTCTGCTTTCACGAGGATATCGGCGAGCTTTTCAATATCAGCTGGGTCGCCTATGGATTTTACTGAGGCACGATAGGAGCCAGGCTTTGGAATCACTGCACTGGCTGCTGGCACTTCAGCATCCAGAACATCTCGGGGAATTTCCAGATAAGAGGGGCCGTAGGCGCCTGAAAAACACTCGCGTGCCGCCATCGAGATCATGTCGGCGACACGCTCAGTGGAAAACACACCCGATGCGAACTTGGTAATCGGGGTCATCATGTCGACGTGAGGTAGATCCTGCAGTGATCCCATCCTGTGCTGAGTCAGTGAGCTTTGGCCGCCGATATGCAGAATTGGACTTTCTGATCGAAACGCGGTGGCAACTCCGGTAATAGCGTTAGTGCAACCTGGTCCAGCAGTGGTAACTACACAGCCTAATCGGCCGGTTTGGCGTGCATAACCATCTGCAGCGTGGGCCGCCGTCTGTTCGTGTCGGACATCTATGATTCGTATGCCTTCATCAAGGCACCCGTCGTAGATATCAATAATGTGACCACCGCATAGTGTAAATATCGTGTCGACACCCTCGTTTTTGAGAGCTTTAGCGACAAGGTGACCGCCGGAAATTACGTCGCCGGCTGTGCTTTTCTTGGCGAGAGTGTCACTCGCCGTGCGTGAAACCTCACCTGTAAATTTGCTGTCACTCATATGCTAGCTCTCATAGTTAATTCGTCTGTTGTAGTTGTGGGCAAACCTCATAGGTCCAGTCCCTAAATTGACAAATTCAAAAGTCTGGATTCGCTATAACAAATATTTCAATTGTTTTTTCTCGCGATTGATGATCGGTAGATCTTAGCCGCTGGTAACACAAACAGTACTATGGCTATCCCCATAATCGTTCCCGATATAGGTCTTTCAAAGAAAATCATGAGACTGCCGTCACTCATAATTAATGCCTGGCGCATCGAAGTCTCTGCCAAGGGACCGAGCACAATCGCCAATACCGCCGGCGCCAAAGGATAGTCCAATTTACGCATTAAGTAGCCCACCACCCCAAAAATTAGCATCAACCAGATATCATGCAAACTCTGTGTGGGCGCATAGCCACCAACCAGGCACAGTACAAAAATAATGGGCGCCAGAATAGTGAACGGCGTACGCAGTATCGCAATAAATGCTGGAATAAACGCAAGGTTGATCAACATCGCCGCCAGGTTGGCGACGTACAGGCTTGCGATCAAAGCCCATACAAAGTCTTGATGCTCGACGAACAGCATCGGCCCCGGCTCCAGTCCCCAGATAACCATTCCGCCAAGAAGAATTGCCGTAGTCGGTGATCCTGGAATACCCAACGTGAGCATGGGCAACATCGACCCAGTACTTGCCGCATTGTTGGCTGATTCAGGTGCTGCGACACCCTCGATGTTACCCTTACCAAAGGAATCGGGGTCTTTAGACATGGTCTTTGCCATGCCATAGGCCATTATCGATCCGGGGGTAGCACCCGCTGCAGGCAATATGCCGACGAAATAGCCGAGCAAAGAACCCATTAGAGTCGTTTTCAGTGTGTTCTTTAAGCCCTTCAGGTGCAGAACAATACGCCCGACACCAAATGAGGCTTGGGAGACTTTCACTCCATCACTGCTGGACTCAATTGTCCACAGCATCTCGCCGATTCCATAGATTCCGATCGCGAGCACTAGAAAGTTGATACCATGAAAAAATCCCGGCAGTCCACCAAAGATCAGTCGTGGCTCACCGCTGATGATATCCAGCCCCACAGCACTCAACACCAGCCCAATGCAAATTGAAAAAAGCGTCTTAGGGATATCGTCCCCACCCAACCCAATGAAGGTCGCAAACGCGAGCATCATCAGTGCAAATTCCTCGGCCGAACCAAACGCCAGTGCTACTTCGGCCAGCGGCGGAGCAAACAACGTGAACAAAACTACCGACACAGTGCCACCAATGAATGATGCACCGGCGGCAGTTATCAATGCTTGATCGGCTTTGCCGGCAAGCGCCAACGGCCGGCCATCAAATGTGGTGGCCACCGCAGTCGAAGCACCCGGAATTCCAAGCATGATCGAAGATATAGCGCCACCATACATGGCACCGTAATAAATGGCTGCGAGGAAAATAATGGCGCCTGTAGGCGGCACCAGAAAGGTCATGGGCAACAAAATTGCCACACCGTTAACCGAACCCAACCCTGGCATGGCACCGATAAAAAGGCCCAGTGCGCAACCAAAAATCACAAGTGCGAGATTCAGTGGTTCCAGCGCAATGCCAAAACCCAGCATTAACAGATCAAGTGTTTCCACGGTGTCTTACAGGAAAATATCGTACAACGGGTAAAAAAGCGGTTCGCTGTAACCCTTGGGCAATGTAATGTGTAGGGCAATTTCAAAGAAGAAGAAACTGATCACTGGTGCACTGATCGATACCCCTAAACTGAGTAACCAGTTATGGCGACCTATAACCCGCACGTAGTACAGCAGAAAAAGCGGTATCGCAAAATAAATACCAATGATATGGATCGAGCCGATCATCAGCGTCAGCGCGATAATCACTATCATGACCGTGCCACGTGCCGCAGGATTGAAGTACAACTCGGCAGACCGCGACACCGGGCTTTGCCGTAAAACCCAGCGCAGCACGATAAAAACACAGCAGACGAGCATGCCAGCCGATAACCAAAAGGGGAAAGCCCCACCGCCTGGTCCTTCACGAGGAATCCAGCCGATGGGGAGTTCCGCACTCTTAACCATCAAGTAAGCCGACAAAACCCCCAAAGCCAGGGCCATTACAAGCTCGGCTCTACGCATTGCAGTTACCTGCCCTAATCGGATAACAACGCAATCAAATCTCGCCGATATCCTTCAATATAACCTCGTGGATCGCTTTCTCACGGGCCCAGTAGGACTTGAGCTTGGCGCCAGTCAAGAAACCGCCCATCAGGCTCTTCTTCGTCATATAAGCCTGCCACTCGTCCGTTGCATATACTCGGGCAAACACGTCACGATAGTAAGCAGCCGCCTCATCGCTCATACCCGGCGCGCCCACCACGCTGCGCTGCATAAAGTAAACGTAATCTTTGCCCAACTCACGAAAGGTCGGCGCATCGGGAAACAATGGCAAACGATTGGGTGTAAAGGACGCGATTGGACGTGTTTTACCAGCTTCATAGAAACCCAATTGCTCAGAGGGATTATTCACCGTAGAGTTGCAGTGATTACCGGCAAGTTCCTTAGCTACGCGGCCACCGCCTTTAAACGGCACATACTTGATCTGAAGGCCATAAGCCTTGTTGAGAAACGTCGTCAACAGTTGGTCTTCCTGACCCTTACCTGTACCGGCCATGAGCCAGTCACTACCCGCTGCTTTGGCCGCGGCGACAAACTGATCGATGTTCTCGATACCAGAGTCGACGTTCACCCACAACAAAAACGTATCCTCAGCCATCCGCCCTACTGGCGTAAAGGTCGAGATATCCACCCCCAAACCAGGCTGGCGCAATGGCGTCGTATAGAAACTGTTCAACGTCACCATAACCGTATGGTTATCGCCTTTCTTACTTTTAAGGTGCAGCAATGCTTCGGCTCCGGAACCGCCCGGCTTGTTGATCGGTACAAATGGCTTGGACGACAATCCATGCTTCTCAATTACGCTTTGCATCAAACGCGCCATCTTGTCAGCTCCTCCCCCTTTACCCGCCATAATGACAAAATCAATCGGCTTCTTAGGTGACCATTCGGCTACTGCGCTGGTGGAAAAGGTCAACGTGGAGGCTACCGCCACTGCGACAGGAATCACCATGTTTCTTAGTTTCTTCGAAACGATACTCATCTTACGTCCTCCTAATGCTATTAAATTAGTATGTAGTCAATCACCGGTTACTTTGCAGCCAATCACTCGAATTGGGTTCTGAATCAAACAAACTTCAGCATGTTGGCACCCATTTCAACCGTTGATTCACCCCTGTAGATATTCGGGTTAGCGCTCGGCTTTCCCAAACATCAGAAATACTGTATACCACGTACCACGAAAATGTAAAGCGACAAAACAGAACACAATCAAGAATCAATTCAAGGCATCTTTTTGGTTTTTTTTTTAAAACAATCTCGTGTTGCGATTGTTTAATTTAGATGTGTTTTTGTAGAAAATTTGGATGGTCAGTGAAAACACTTAATAAAAAACTGACCTTGCCAGGATCTGAGAATTCACTTCGATAGAGTTTCGAGCATCAATTTTCCGATGTCCGATGGGTTTCGCGTCACACTGACACCAGCCGCCTCAAGCGCTGCGATTTTCTCGTCTGCAGTGCCCTTGCCACCGGCAATAATGGCGCCGGCATGACCCATGCGCTTGCCAGGAGGCGCGGTAACCCCCGCAATAAATCCGACCACCGGTTTAGTCATATTGTCAGCTATCCATTCAGCGCAGGCTTCCTCATCGGTACCACCAATTTCGCCGCACATGACAACACCATCCGTATCGGAATCGTCGTTGAACATCTTCATGACATCAATATGCTTTAAACCATTTACAGGATCCCCGCCAATGCCCACACAGGTCGATTGCCCCATGCCCAGTTTGCTCAACTGATCCACAACTTCATAGGTCAGCGTCCCCGACCGGGAAACCACCCCGATACGCCCTTTCTTGTGTATATAACCGGGCATGATGCCGATCTTAAGCTCTTCGGGAGTAATAACACCGGGACAGTTGGGACCTACCAGAATCGTGTTGGATCCACGCATCCGGTCACGGGTGCGAATCATATCCTTGACCGGAATGCCTTCGGTAATACAGATCACGACTTCTATTTCCGCATCAACAGCCTCGTCTATAGCAGCGGCGGCGAATGGCGGAGGCACGTAGATAACCGCAACATTGCAACCGGTGGCCTGCTTAGCCTCGGCGACAGTATTGTAAACAGGCACCCCCTCTACTTCCTGCCCGCCTTTCTTAGGCGTAACGCCGGCAACATAACAATCCTTGCCACTTGCATAGGCGATGGAATGATGAGTATGAAACATGCCAGATTTCCCGGTAATACCTTGGGTAACAACCCGCGAATCTTTATTGATAAGAATGGACATACTTTTATACACCTGCTGCGGCGGCCACTTTTCCAGCAGCGTCGGCCATGGTGGTGACGCTAATCACTTCAATACCTGAATGGGCCAGAATTTCTCTGCCCTTTTCCACGTTGGTACCTTCCAGACGTACCACCAACGGCACCGATAGGTCTACTTCCTTGGCCGCATTCACCAGACCCTCAGCAATGACATCGCAACGCATGATGCCGCCAAAAATATTCACCAGAATAGCCTTAAGGCATTCATTCTTGAGCATAATCTTGAACGCCTCGGTAACCTGTTCGGCTGTGGCGCCACCACCTACATCAAGGAAATTTGCCGGCGATGCGCCGTACAGCTTGATGATATCCATAGTGGCCATCGCCAGGCCGGCGCCATTTACCAGACAACCAATGGTGCCATCCAGAGAAATATAGTTAAGACCAAACTTGGAGGCTTCGATCTCATCCTCATCCTCCTCATCCAGGTCGCGCAATTCCTGCAGATCTGGATGACGGTACATAGCGTTCTCATCAAAATTAATCTTGGCGTCCAACGCCATGACGCGCGAATCCTTAGTTACAATTAGAGGATTGATCTCAGCGAGCAAGGCGTCCTTGTCCCAAAAGGCCTGATACAGCGCCTGAAATATTTTCCCGCTTTCTGCATGCAACGTATCCGGGATCCCGATAGCGCCGGCTAGGAATTGGGCCTCGTCCATGGTCAGGCCTGTACTCGGCTCCACCACAACCTTGTGAATTTTTTCAGGTGTCTTGGCAGCCACACTTTCTATTTCCGTTCCACCTTCGGAACTGGCCATGAACACCACCTTTTGCGAAGCACGATCGACCACCAAACCGACGTACAGTTCATCCTTGATCGGCACCCCTTCTTCGACCAGCAAACGTTTCACCTCGGTGCCCTCTGCCCCAGTCTGATGAGTCACTAGGGTCATGCCCAAAATGGCATCCGCGTGGACACGAACCTCGGCAATACTGTCAGCCAACTTGACCCCACCCCCTTTGCCACGGCCACCGGCGTGGATCTGAGCTTTGACAACCCACTGGCTTCCTCCAAGTTGCTCCGCGACGGCAACGGCCTCCTCAACACTAAAACAGGCACGGCCTTTTGGGAGCGCCACACCGTACTGCCGCAAAATATCTTTGGCTTGATATTCATGGATTTTCATTGTTTACGTACTCTAATACTTATATCTGGTATATTGAATACCATCATTTTCAACGATAGTGTGCCCCATACTTCTGGGCCGTACGGGTAGGTGGGTTTTGAGAATTGCTAAAGGAGTTGAGTACTGCAACCAGGCACGCCATGATATTAGGGGGTAGCTTATCTTGCATTCGCGGTCACATAGAAGAATACAGAGATCGTGAAAATAATAAAGTGTAGTCTTTTAGAGACGCATATGAGTGCACGTGAAAGACGTCTTCTTTCAGCAATATCTCAACATCTGAACGTCAGGTTACGCCGTAAACATAGCCTTTTGAGACAGAGTGAGGTGTTAATGTCTCAACAGCTTAATACCTTTACCCTTTCAACTTCGCATAGCGCAACTTCCCTGATGCTTGCGCCTGATTAGAGCTGTAATCCAGATTCAGATCGTCAGTAATAAAGTCTGCCAGCTGTGTAAGCGTAGATTCCACGCCGTGAACCCAAGAAACCGCGGCTCTACTAGGATTTGGCGGAGAGGGAGGGATTCGAACCCTCGATACGCTATTAACGTATACACACTTTCCAGGCGTGCGCCTTCAACCGCTCGGCCACCTCTCCTTCGCAGGGAAAGCGTATACCACTTAATGGCTCCCTGCAAACTGACCGGACTCTCAAGCCGATCAAATTAACTGACCGAGGCCGTCGACAAGCCTGCCCATACCGTTGAGCACATCGTCGGTACGCAATGCGCCGTAAGAGACCCGCAGACTACAGCGATCTGAGATGCCAAATGCTTGGCCTGGGACAACCGCCACCTGGAATTCCTCGATCAATCGGCGGGCCAGGGCCATATCACTTAGTGCAGTGTTAGGCACCTCAATAAGCACATAAAATGCACCCGTCGGCTCAACCACTCGAATACGGTCACCCAGAAATGACAGCACCTCCAGAACTGACAACCGGACCGCAGCCATCTCTTTGACATAAGGCTGACAATAATCCCTACCGGACATGAGTGCAGCTAGCGCCGCATGCTGACTGATCATAGCCGGGCAAATGACATTGGTATCCTGAATCTTTTTGAGTGATTCGAGCAAATGTGTCGGGAAAGCCATATACCCGATACGCCAGCCGGCAAAGCCATAAGCCTTGCTCAACGAATACAAACTAATGGTGTGGCCACCGCTCTGTGTTCCCGACCCTGGCGAGTAATGTCGACTCGAGCCATATACAAAGTACTCATAGGCCTCGTCACTGATGTGATAAATCCCATGTCGACTGCATATCCGGTTCAACTCATCGAGCAAGCAATCCGGATACACCACACCGGTCGGGTTGTTCGGTGATATGGTGACGATAGCCCGTGTCCTGAGACTGATAGCACTTTCGACCAGCCCTGGATCAGGCAAATAGAACTGATCAACTGGCACGGTGACGGGTCGGCAACCTGCCGTGAGAACCGCCATCTCCTGATTAAAATAGAACGGGCTTGGAATGATGATCTCATCACCAGGTTCAGTTATGGCAAGGATGGCATTGAAAAAGGCCATATTGCTGCCGGCCGTGACAACAATCGCCAGATCATCCGTTTGTAATCTATTTTCCAGTCGAAGCTTGTCTGCAATTTGCAGCCGAAGACTCTCATTCCCTTCGATCGGTCCGTACTGATGGTTAACAGGGTCCTTCCAGAAAGCCTTCACTGCCTCGAGTACATCAGCCGGTGGTCCAAAGTGGACCACGCCCTGACCCAGTGAAATCGTACCGGGGTTCTGATCAATTAATTCGCTGATTAGCGGGATTATGGGCGGCTGAATGTGCACCATACGAGTCTGAGTGTTATCGGGCATACCCGGCTCCATCAATTCAGAGATCCACGGGACTGTGCGCGCATCTTTAAATCAGGGCTAATCGCACAAACCATAAGAAAACCACTTACCAGTATTCTCAATCGGTGAATATATCGTTATCATACAGAACCAAGCGGCAGTTGCAGCTCACGGTGTCAGGACCTCCATCGGTCGAAGTCGGTAGGTGCCTTTCACTATAACAATAATGGCTTTTGTTGAGATCGGTCACCGCTTGAGAACAAGAAACAAGCAATTGGCCAGCGCAGCAGATTGGCGCCAATGGCCTAGCAACGGACAACGGATGCGTTGCCCGGTGTCATCTTTCCCTCTGAAAACAGCTGTCGGCCGTACCGCAACATGACGATCAAGCCACACCCACCGGCACGAGACCGGGAGCCCGATGCTTCCAGTAAGGATGAATCTCTCTCACCCGCCCCACTTCCCCCTGGTGCTCGATTAGGGAATTTTCAAGTTAACCGCCTGTTGGCCTCGACCGACAGCGGTTACACCTACTCTTCCAACAACGGGTCCGCCATTGTTCAGGAGTTCTTTCCGAAACAACTCGCTGTCCGGGACAAAGATGGCCTCTCGCTACTCCTGTTGGACGCTTCACTCAATGCGGACTATGAACAGGGACTGAAGGATTTTCTGTTACTCGGCAGAGTACTCAGCCAGATTGACCACGCAGGTCGTGTCGTCCACTACTCAGAGGACAATGACAGTGCCTACTATGCGATCAAGTTCAGTCCATTGGCTTCAGTGAGAGATTTACTCAAAGCCGGCAAACCATTGCCGGAGGATGCCTTAAAGGCAATGTTGTATTCAGCACTGACTTATCTGGAGGCAGCACATAAAGCAGGACTGATCCATCTGGAGATTGCGCCTGAGAATATTTTTGTTTCTGACAACGACCAACTGGCAATCTGCGGATTCAATACGGATCGGTTCCATTATCCACCGGCAGATGAGTCATTGCCATCAGATTATCGCGCCCCGGAATTATCCACGGCCAGAGGTCGAATTGGCCCATGGACAGATTTCTACGCCATGGGCTCAGTACTCTATGAATGCGCAACCTGCACACCTCCGGTCCCATCGTCGACCCGCATGGATGCTATTGATCGCGGTGTACCCGATCCGGTTGTCTCGGCAGTAGAGGCGGGTGCCGGTTATTTCTCTGCTAACTTTTTGGAGATTATCAACTGGCTTATTGCCCTCAGAACTGCCGAACGACCCCAGGATACAAAGGTCATATTCGACTGGCTGGATCCCGATGCCAGAAAATCGGCTGACGACGATGACACATTTTCTGATCCTCTGGAACTTGATCTTGAACAGAATACAAAGGTCGCCCACAGTGCAAATCGCCCTTTGGAAACAAAGTCCAATATAAAACAGCAAACGCCTACAGCACCGCGCATTCCCCTTAGTCGTAGTGACAGTTTTTCCGGACGACAGGGCAGAATCAAAAAACAAAGCGAAACTGCTCGTGCAACCTTAGCGACAAACAGCCCGGGCGAAAGAGTTAGGACCTCAGGTGGCGCAACAGCAATCGCTCTGGCCGCACTGAAAAAGTCCGCCGCAAATCTAGCGCCAGATTCTAAGCGTAACGCTGCTAAACGTACGGAATCTTCACACAACGTATTTGCTGCCAGGTCAACCCAGCCCCGGGATCTGACAGTAACAGGCAACGCTCCGGCGCAGGGCGCTGAACCGTTACGTGCGCCAAGTCGCGCAGGCAACCCAGCAGCGGAGCAAGACAGAGCTTTTGAGAAAAATTTCGACCTGTCTGTCGACCAAACTGTTGCCCACGAACATCGGAGCACTGGTGAGGGTCTGTCCGGTGCTAATTTCACACCGGTTGATGCGGATGACAGACCACGCAACTCGGGTCCGCCCAACAAGAGAAACATACTGGGCCTGATCGCCGCTGGTGTTCTGGTGCTGATCATTGCCTATTGGTGGCTAAGTCCGCAAAACGTAAATAAAGCACCCAGCGCCACGCCCGCACAAATAGAAATCAACACAACATCCGACACGGCCAGCACGGGTAGAACCCCATCACAACAGAACTCGAACACCCCGAGTGATGATGGCACTGCCGTGATCACTCGTTCTGCTGATTTACCAAGGGCGGAAAAATTTCGTGAACTAACCGAAATAGCCGCGCTGACTGACCCCCACCTCAAGGCAGCTCGAATACACCATCGTGCCGGCCGTTTATTTGAACCACAATCGGGTAATGCCTTGCAGGAATTCACCGAAGTGTTGCTGCTGGATCCAGATAATCCAGAAGCAACTCAAGGCATAAAGGATCTGATTGGCGAGTCGATCAGCAGCATTGAAGCTCTCATCGATGCCGGTGATCTTGGAGCAGCCCGCGACAAGGTCGCGTCACTGGCAATGATCAGTCAGGCATCACACGCAGTAATTGACGTTCAACAAAAACTTGACCGGATCGAAAGAAGACGGCTTGAACAGGAAGCTGCGGCAGCAAGATCCCGCGCAATCGCTGAAGCAAACCGCCAGCAACAGACGCGCGACCGGCGCCGCCGCATTGAACAACTGCTCGCCAGGGCCTCGAATGCGTTCGAGAACAACCGGTTCGTTGCACCCCAGGGTGAGAACGCCTTGACCCTCTACAGGGCAGTGCTCGATCTCAACCCCAATAATCAACGTGCCCGAAATGGTATCGGCAGCATCAGTGAGCATTTTCTCCGTCAGGCCAGGAGAGAACTTGCTGCCGGTGAATATGGTATTGCCGAGCAAAATCTGCGCATTGCCGCGGCTATCGAACCACAGAATCAGACAATACTGCAACTGCAGCAACAGCTTCAGAAACGTCGTCAACTCGCCGAAAAGCAGCAACGACTCCAGGCGGAAGCGGACGCTAAAAAGGCAGAAGCAGACGACCTAGCTTCTCAACAAGACCTTCTGGATCTTCGGAACGGGCTTACAGCGTACTACGAGGGCGCGTACAGTGAGGCCTACAGCTTTCTCGCCCCTCTGGCGACCCAGGGGGACCCTAGGGCTCAGGTTCGTGTTGCCCGCATGTTGATTAAAGCCCATGGCGTACAGCGTGATGAAGGAAAAGCCATCAGACTTTTCTCACTTGCCCTGCAGCCGGTTCAACTTTCGGCCAGTGAAGGTCAGGCCTGGGCCCAGTCCGACCTGGGTGACTACTTTCATGACGGGTGGGTCATAGATAAAGATTACCGCAATGCTGTCTACTGGTACCGTCGTGCCGCTGAACAAGGATATGCCCCGGCGCAGAACACCCTCGGATGGCTTTATATGCATGGCCATGGGGTAAACCCTGACGAAAATCTGGCCATCAAATGGTTTCGACGCGCTGCTGAACAGGGTGACGTGACAGCGCTCGATAATCTGAAAGTACTGGGTAAGGTGAGTGTGAATAGCGGCAGCTAGTGTCACCTATTAAAGTTCCTCCCATTCGTCAGGTTTTCGGAAGAAATCTCTGCTGGCCAATCGTCCCAACCCAACTACACCAGCGACAAGGACCACATACATCAGAGTAAATATTCCTACGACGGTCGGCTGTGCCATGCCAGCAGCATCGATGCCGCCATACGCGGTCAGTCCGATTCCAATGAGAAGATGCAGAAGGACCAGATTCACGATGACCGGTCGAACCCCCAGAATTCGTGCTAGCTTGAAAGAAAGATAAGCGAACATGATTTCTTAAATCCGATTTCTGTCCATACCACCCAAAGGCCCCTCTCCAATCCGCTTTATCAGGTTCTCGTAATAAGCCCAAATCCCATTAAAAACATTTTCTAGATCGGCAGGTGGCCCCCAAATTTTGTCGATTTCCAAATGAGTCAGCTTCCACCCAAACCTGGGTAGCGCCACAAAGTAACTTTCCTTTTTCGAATAGAAATAGTCCTTAAATCTCCTGGCTGCATCTTCCAATGAAGTGCCTTCCATCTCGTATTCACCCGATCTGACGTCGCTTTTTTTGTCCCCGTCAAAAGAGTAATAGTGAAAATGGACAGAATACTTAACGAGGTACTTTTTCACAGGTTCCGTTTCACCCGCTCCAGAAAAATAGCCCACTGGTCTTATTTCGCAACCCTTTGGTTCTTAAATAACTGGCGGAGAGGGTGGGATTCGAACCCACGGTACCTTGCGGTACGCCGCATTTCGAGTGCGGTACATTCGACCGGACTCTGCCACCTCTCCGAACAAGGTTCTGAACCACCTTCTAAACGAATTATAAGAGATTAGTCCTGCTGACTATCTAAAAAAAGGAAAAGGGCAAGCGTGATTTGGATGTCCTTTCTCAGCATGAAATTGATATTCTGGAGTTCGCCTTCTCATTGAGCGGTGTTTTCACGCTTACTGTGCCTATCCTAGCTCTCAAACAACGCGACCAAACCAATGCCTAGAATCAGAACTACAATAATATCAAAACCAGAACGATGTAACTGATTACCAACCCGGCGAGAGCCATCCCAGATCCTGTTTCGGACACCCCAACGACAGATCTCGCACCTCTCCTTTACTGGGGTTATGGCATTTGCCATCACTTGAAGTGACCGATGTTTCGCTTACATCAAAGGATTCAAGATCGACCCTTGGGTTTTTTAGGCTTTTTCTTTTCTTTCCTGTGTTTTTTCCTTTCATTTCCCATCTAAGTTCTCCTCCGACCACACGTCGAGCTTTTCCCCTTCACAGTGGTTCTGCAGGTGTACTGTGCCGAAAAGACAGCAGCTCACGTATTCACCCCATTTATCAACCGGGTGCGTTATCTTATCACCAGCTTGGGCCTGGGACTGTATAAGCCTCTGCCAGATAATCGGTATACTGAATCCTCACGGTCGGCTGAAACCCAGCATCCTGAACAACAATCGAAAGGAAAGAACTGTCTGGCGTCAGTGCTTTTGGGACAAACTGAGTAGATTTGATAAAGGAGTGTATCTGGCTCATCGTAATCACTGAGGAGTGATTAATGATGAAACAGAAAACCGGGTTACGAGGCAAATCGTCCGAGAAGATCGTCAAGGATATCCGTCGTGCCACACGCAGACGCCGTTCTCCTGAAGAAAAGATCCGTATTGTGCTGGATGGTTTGCGCGGCGAGGAAAGCATCGCAGGACTGTGTCGCCGGGAAGAAGCGGCTTGCCGGGGACACCTCGCGTGCTGCCACAGCAGATGAAGTGAAGGACCTGCATCGGGAAGCCCGCGACCTGAAGGTGATTGGCTGGGGTTGGATGTATCTGTCCACGATTCTTGATGACGACTCACGCTATATCATTGCCTGGAAACTGTGTACGTCGATGAAGGCTGAGGATGTCAGTGAGACACTGGAACTTGCCCTGAAAGCCTCTGGCTGTGATCTGACAACGGTGCCAGCTACATCTCCGGTGATCTGGCTGATGGGCTGGAGGACAAGGGCATGAGCCATGTCAGGGGCGCACCTTATCACCCCCAGGGCAAGATTGAACGGTGGCACCACCGCATCCTGCTGGAAAACTACTTCTTCCCCGGAGATCTTGAGGCCAGCATTGAAGCCTTCGTGGATCACTACAACCCCCACCGCTATCACGAGAGCATCAATAATCTGACCCCTGCCGATGTCTACTTCGGACGGGGACAGGCCATCTTGGAACAAAGAGAAAGGATCAAACGAAAGACTATCCAAACCAGGCGCTTGCATCACCGCAAGGTCGCCGCATAACATGACAAACCAAATGAGCCAGACCCTCCTGTAGATCAGCCTACCAGTGATGCCAAATCATTTGATGACGGACAATTAGTCCTATACACCGGTTAATCGAGTTGGGAAAATGGAAGAAACGATGGCGGAGATGAACGTAGGAAAACAGCAGCTTCTCGACTCGATCGAGGAAGACAGGGACCAGTTAGTTCAATTCTTTAGCGATTTTGTAGCCTCACCCTCACCTAATCCACCGGGCGACACTACAGTTGCGGTCAAACACATCACTGATTTCCTCGACCGTGAGGAATTGCCATATCGACTCATTGACCCACAGCCCACTATGGCCAACGTCGTGGGGACATTTGAGGGTGCCAACCCTGGGCGACATCTAGTCCTAAATGGGCATATTGATTGCTTCCCCGTGGACGAGACAGACGATCGCTGGAGTCATGGACCGTGGAGTGGCGAAGTAGCAGATGGGAAGGTATGGGGCCGCGGCAGTTCTGATATGAAGTGCGGAACCACGGCTTCGATCTTTACTTTCCGTTATCTGCACCGTTGTCGGGAGAAACTGCACGGCCGCCTCACTCTCACTTGCGTCTCTGACGAGGAGACCTTTGGCCCTTGGGGCGCACGCTATCTTCACGAGCACCACCCTGAGGTTCACGGTGACTGTTGTCTCAATGGTGAGCCGTCAAGCCCTTACACCATCCGCTTCGGTGAGAAGGGGCCCTTGTGGCTCGCGTTCGAGATTCGAACCAAAGGTGCCCATGGTGCCTACACCCATCAGACCGAGAGCGCGTCCAAAATTGCTGCTGCACTGATCCAAGACCTAGAAGTCGTAACCAAGATCGAGCCCAGCATGCCGGACAGTGTAGGTCTTGTACTAGATCAGGGGCGTGAGGAGATGGACCGTGCCATGGGTAAAGGTGCTGCTGACATCGTGCCACGAGTCACACTCAATATTGGTGTGGTCAAAGGTGGACTCAAAGTCAATATGGTGCCCAATCTTGTTCGTGTCGAGGCCGATATTCGCTTGCCAGTGGGTGTAGAAAAGGAGCAGGTCATGTCCGTGGTGAAACAAGTGTTAGAGGGTTACCCTCAGGCGAAGATGAGCGAGATCAATTCGAGTCCGCCGAGCTGGTGCGAGCCCAATCACGAGATGGTTGAGCACCTGCAAAAAAACGCGAATGCACTGGGTGGCTACCAACCTGCACCAATCGTCAGCTTAGGCGGCACCGATGCGCGCCTGTGGCGCTATCGAAATGTACCCGCCTATGTCTACGGCCCGCCGCCGACAGGGATGGGCACCTACAATGAGTACGTCGAAATCGAGACCTTTCTTCATGTCGTACGTTGTCACGTCTTGAGCGCTTACGATTATCTGAGTCATGCGGGCAGCTAGTTATTCGGTTTCGTCCAATCCCATCCAACCAAAGGCAGCACTTTCGACGGTAGCTTTGACGGTAACAATACGGCGGTTACAAGATTACATAAACCATTTCAATTTCTTACAGATTTGTTCGATCCCTGCACGGCCCACCAATAAATCAACGACTTACAGTTAATTTTCAAAACCCCACTGTTCCAATCAATCGCGATTGCCCCAATCAGAACACCGAAAGGTGGTTCACAACGGTGTGATGAGTCGTTGAAGGGTGCGTATTCTCTCTGGTGAGGCACTGCAAGGGGTCGCAGTGCAACAGAGGGCTAATACCCTGTAGGCCTTAGGTAATCAATACCAACAAACTCGGGAAAAGATGTATCGGTATTGGTGAACGGGCAGTAGACTCTCCGCTTTCTTAAGTTGCGTGTACCAGCAACTTAGTTGTTTCCCAGCACTGAGCTAGATAACTTTCCGAACGCAGTCTTCAGTGTTTCGGACCAGAACAAGTCACATGCTTGAAAGCAATCGGAAAGGCATAATTCTCGTCATCATTGGGATGACAATATTTTCTGTTCACGATGTTTTGATAAAACTCCTATCAGATGAACTCTCGCTTTTCCAGATTCAGTTTTTTCGATCAATGATTGGAATAGCCCTAATCATTGCGTACCAAAAAATTATCCACGAACCCGTAAGACTAACCACTGCTTATCCACTGTTAACTGTTTGTCGCGGTCTTATGTTCTTTTTCGGTTATTCGGCTTTCTTTTTTGCCCAATCTAAAATGCCTATTGCCACTGCTACAGTATTATTTATGATAAGTCCTATCTTCATAACCGTAACATCTATTTACTTTTTCAAGAGTCAGGTGGGCTATCGTCGCTGGTTATCAATTCTGGTTGGCTTTGTTGGTGTGGTTCTGATTTGTCAGCCGGAAACTGGGCAGTTCAATTTTTACTATTTGATTCCAATTTGTGTCGCACTAAGTTATGCATTTACTATAATCATTATAAAGAAGACCTCTGATAAAGATACGCTCAATCAGCAGATGCTATTGGTCTTTTTGATTATGGGCCTACTCAGTGGCATTACGGGATTGCTGTTTGGAGATGGCAGATTTGATAGCGCTGCGAATTCTGAAATCGCATTTATCACTCGTAGCTGGCAATTTGTTGATATCAAGAGCATTTCCATTTTGGCCACGATTTCTGTGATCGGATCTGTTGGATTACTGATATTGATGGGTGCTTATCGGGTTGCTGATCCAGCTGTGATTAGTCCATACGAATATATCCTTGTAATCTGGATGATCCTATTGGGTTACCTAGTCTGGGGAGATGTGCCATCGTTCAATATGGCTATTGGAATAGTGCTGATCGTCGGTTCGGGCATCTATATATTTTATAGAGAGCGGATTAGAGGTGAGTCTGTCGCCAGTGAAGCAAGTTTGAGGTAGTTCAAAA
>JAKUQR010000014.1 GCA_022450155.1 Gammaproteobacteria bacterium
TTGAATACGGCAATCTTTGAGAATGCTCCAACGCCCTGGGTGATCTCAGCACTGAAGCGGTTACCCCGCCCCAGGACATCCTCAACCGAGACTTTGATCGTGGGTGAGGTGGTATTAAGCGTCGTGGCACACATCGATGACGTCAGTCAGAACTGGTACGGCCTTCACCGTGACCATAATCACAGTAATGCCGCTTACCCCAGGTGGCTTTCGACTGACCACCTGGATTGGCATTATAGGCCGCTAATAAATCACCGTATTTGTCAACATAGGTTTCTAGACTAGTATTTTCTGGGTCAGTTGCGCCCGGACCAGGACCTGTTGTTTGCGTACCATTTCCACTAGCACCGCCAGTGTATGGTTTTACACCATTGGTATTACCATCACACGCCATAAACTGACTGACGCTCTGACAACTATTACCGCGCATCAATTCATCGTAATAAACTACTTGAGTTGGCCTGCCAGCGCCTGCTCTATTTACCTGTGGTGCGTAGATACCAAAACGAAACATAACTGGATCGCTATTCACCATATTACGACCTCTGCGATCTACTTTAAGCACTCCGTTTACCCAAATACGAAATATGCCATCAGCACCCGTACTCCATTTGGCATAGACGCGAATGTCATTCCATTTATTTGAAATTTGACTTTTTGGAATAATAACTTTTGAACCGCGCCAGCCTTCAAACTCATCAAAGTTGACTACCATACCTCGATTTGCATCCATATTAAAAAACGCAAGTTGGTGGCCATCATTCCAAGTTTTAAACTGGCCATGGACAGGCGCAACGGATCCGCCTAACCATTGATAGTTCTGATGATACACACTCCATGCGTACCACCGGCTATTACCGGGGCGATCACCTACTTCAGACCCTAACTCGACACGCTCGCTATTCCAGGCGCAATCAGCACCACCGCAATATCCTGTCCTTCTTTCGAACCGAATACTTTGTGCACCTGCCCTACGAGGATGACCGCCACCTACTACTCCAACATGCCATGGAGTCCTTGGATTATTGGAATGTGTCCAAAACTCCCCCCAAGAACCTGATCCATTATCTTCTGACCATCGTGGTGAGTGGGTTTCCCAATCCGATTCCCACCAGTTTCCTGCCTGCGAGGTATTCACTGCTGCCAGAATAATCAGACCGACCAGCGCCGCTATCGCGACTCGTCCGGTGGTTCTGAACAGGCGTCGTGTTGTCCTGGTTGCGTCCGGCATTCCTAAGCCCTGGCCTTAAAATCCATGAAGTCTGTGCACTTGTCAGATTATTTCTGAGTTTCAACGGCCCGTCCAGAGATTGCCATTGCCTCAGTGAATAATGGCTTATTTGCTCGTAATTTGGGTGCTCTGACTCGCAACACACTGCCACTGATCGCGCCTAAGATATTCCACAACCAAGCTGCCTATAATTATCGACAACAGGACAACCCTTTAAACAAACAGCCAGATTGGGACCACCATGCCAGTACAGAAGCCATTGCAATTGATCTATCACCCGGCCAGCAGTGCCTCGATGCGGGTGACGCTGTACCTACGGTGCCGCGGCATAGCACCCGGTACGGTTGAACTTGTCAGTACCGGACTCAAAACGGATCACCGCGGAATACTCGTGTTTACGCTGCCCGATAACCATCCGGAAACACTGCGGCTGGGCACCAACGACCTTATCGCCTTAAACCCTGAAGGTCGGGTGCCCATCTTGCTGCTGCCAGGCGGACGCAAGATGACACAGTCCGGGCCGATTATCGACCTGATCGAGTCAACTCTCGCACCTGATGACGACATGGCTTTGCTGCCGACCGATCCCTGGCTTCGCGCAGAGGTCCAGCGCATCATGTGGATCATCGCTGCCGACACACAGCCCTATCAGAACATTCCGTTTATCATCCAGGCCATGGGTGAATGGGGAATGGTCAAGGCGGACCCCACCCGCCACCCATTGCGACTGCATTTCATCCGCCGCGAGTTCGGTGCGATCGAGAATCTCCTGACGCGGTGTGCCGGCAAGTTTGCGGTAGGCGATTCAGTTACACTGGCTGACTGCTTCCTGGTGCCTCAGATACGAAATGCCCTGCTGGCTGAAATCGATCTCCCTTCTGAATTTCCGATTCTCTCAACTGTCTGGAACAATCTGCTCGACGTCCCCGAGGTACAGGCAGTACTAGACGATGCTGGCGGCATTGTTCAACCCCTGGTTTATGACGCTGAACAATTCGAGGTGTACAACGCATGAAAACCATTGATTGGTTTAAAACATCATTTCTGTTTTCCGATAAATACCGTGCGGCGTGGACCTGGGCGGGCTGCATTCTTCTGGCCAGCTGCCTTGCACTGACAATCTATTTTTCGTTCTAAGCGAGAAGACAGCTTTTCTGCCCGATGAATCCCCATGCACCCCTGACGCTGGAAGAATTCCAGCACGCTCAGAACAATATTCGCGGTGCCGCGGTACGCACACCGTTGGTTCAGTTGAATGTCGACCTTGCGGATACCAAGATCTATCTCAAGCTTGAGAATCTGCAGCCGATCGGTTCATTCAAACTGCGCGGTGCAATCAACGCGATGCGCAGCACTGACCCTGAAAGGCTTAAAGCGGGTGTGTGGACTGCAAGCATGGGCAACATGGCTCAAGGTGTCGCCTGGGCAGCACGTGAGATGGGCATCAAAGCAACTGTGGTCGTGCCCGAAGATGCGACCAGATCAAAACTTGCCGCAATGGAAGAACTGGGCGCATCCATCCGGACAATTCCCCGGGACGCCTGGTTCGACCTGATCTTACACAGTCACGACTACCCTGGCATGGTAGGGCTTTTCATTCACCCAGCGAGTAACCGTGATGTCATGGCGGGCCAGGGCACCATCGGTCTTGAAATCCTGGAAGATCTTCCAGACGTCAATGCTGTCATTACTCCGTTTGGGGGCGGTGGGCTCACCGCCGGCGTCGCCTCGGCGATCCAACTGCTTAAACCGTCCACCCGGCGCTATGCGTGTGAACTGGACACCGGGGCACCCCTGGCGCCATCACTCGCGGCTGGCGAACCCGTAACCATCACCCCCAAACCCGCACCACGCTATGCCTCGGGCTTCAGCGGCGCACCGTCTGTTGCGGAAGAAATGTGGCCCATCCTGAGTAGCGTCGTCGACGGTTCACTATTGATGTCGGTTAACGAACTGGCCACCACCATCAAACTGCTGGTTGAACGCAATCACATCGTCGCCGAGGGCGCGGGGGCAGCAGCGGTTGCCACCGCCCTGGCTGGCCGTGCCGGTACCGGCAAGATCGCCTGCGTGGTCTCAGGCGGGCACATCGATCTTGATGAACTCAACCAGATTCTGAGTCCCTTTGACCTTACGTCACCTCAGACCTGTTACTAAAACAAAAAATATCAAAGGGATGTATCTCCTAACTCAGTGGGAATCTAGCTCGAGTCGATGGCCCTAGCCAGTACACCACACATTACTTGCAGTTGCACACCCTCGTGCTCAACACACCAGTGTGGTGCCATCTGCGTCGATAATTTTCTCGCCTGCCAGTACATAGTCAACAATCAGGTGGATACGATCCTCGCTGCCGCCATTGACAACGCCGTGTTCCCGTCGATTGTTGATCTCCCAGAGTTCACCAGGTTTCATATGCACCTCGGTATCACCCACTGAAAACAGGTTCTGTTCATTGGTAATGATCGGCAGATGCATGCGGTGTGATTTTGATAGCGTCTCACCCTGGTCAACATGGTGCGGTATGCTGCCATTGGTTAGAAGTTTGACCAGGATCATACGGATGAAATAACCCCGACCATGCTTCTTCCGCAGGCGCTTGGCTTTTAGGGACTGCTCGAACTGTCGCCGGATGAAGGTTTCAATTGGCTCCAGCAGCTCTTTGTAGGTCTGATATGACGAATGGTAGGTGGGATCACGATGACGGCCGTCTTCGTCCATGATCAGCCGAATGGTTTGCGTCTGCTTGTGCACCTCATAAGTTTTCTGGCGAAAGGCATCAGCGGTCCAATCCGCGTCGGTAATTTTCGCCGCGTGCTGTGCAAACCGAGTGACGTCTATGTCTCCGATTTTCCTCAGATCGCCGTCAAAGTTCATCGCTTCCCCTCACAACAACCAATTACTTCATTCTACGAAACCCAACGATCAGCCTACCGACAGATATCTTAAAACTCCACAATCGTTTCAAGTAGCAGTATACCTGGTTCGTTCATTTTGATTACCCACTGTGCGCTGATTACAACGCGTAACTTGATGACGGGGGATATTTCTGATTAGAAGAACCTAAAGCGCACTCTCCCATTTCCCTTCCGTATAAGTACCCGCCACGGTCCCCCACTGGCTATAAACCGTGCCAGTCCACTTTCGGTTGTTCTGCCAAGCACCCTCAAAGCGAAGTCCGCCAGCCCACGTATAGACACCGTGCCCGTGGAACTTGCCACCCCTGAACTCGCCCTCGTAGCGCTCTCCACTGGCAAACTTAAATACCCCCTGGCCATGGTATTTTCCCTCGTGAAACGCCCCTTCATATTCATTGCCGTTTGAAAAGAAGTACGCACCCTGTCCATGGAACTGGCCATTCTGAATCTCTCCCACATAACGATCCGCATTGGCAAAGGTCTGTGTAATCGTCTCAGCAGCGGCTATCGGTTTAAGGGCACTCAATAACACACATCCTACGCATAGGCTAAGGAATACAATCGATTGAATGCTCCGGATGGCCATACTGCTATTGTTTATCGGTTGTCGCAATTGTCAATTCTGTTGGCCTGTCATCGCTAAGGCGAAACGCCTTTATCGCTGTACTCGACAAACATCTCCGCCAAACCTGTTGGATCGATCAACATCGGCTTGCATGTTCCTCATTAATCCATTTTGTGCTTACAACAAAAATTCATCCCAACACAGACGCGACAACCGGGCTGTCAGATCATAAGCCACGGTATGGCCCGGCTCGCCGGTCGGTAGTTCAGCGGGTACGTTGTCGGTATAGGCGCTGATCAGAAACAGCGGCCTATCCCCGGCATAGACAATACCGGCATCGTTATAATTCTTAGCTGTAGTTCCGGTCTTATGCGCCACCTTGGTTCCTAAAGGCAAGCGGGCGGGTATCCGGTTACGCAGTCGCTGCCAGCTCAGAATATCGATTGCCAACTGGCATAAGTCCGGTGTACATCCCAGTCGACCAGCGCTGGCCTCATCAACTACACCCTGCAATATGATTTCGAGCAGGAGAGCGACATCTGCCGGTGTGGTCGAATTGGTCTTGTCGGCCGGTAGATAGCCGGCCATACCGGCAGGCGGTATACCGTATCGATGTACCGTATCCACCATACCGATAGACTGGCACAACACATTGATCAATTCGAGACCTACCAGGTCCGCAACTGCGCCGGTGCATGTGTTGTCACTCACGATGATCATCATCACCAGAGCGTCCTGAAGCTGAATCACAAAATCACTCTGTAAATGTTGAAAACACCCGGAATCGTTGTTCTTAAATCGAGATGCCATGGTCACCGGCTGGGACAGCGAGAGCTCGCCCTCATTCACCGCCTTGAGCGCTGCCATCATGATCGCAATCTTGCGGGTACTGGCCGATGGCACCACAGCGTTACCATGACGTTCCAGTACAGCACCTGTTCGCAGGTTCTTGACGTACCAACCCGTGTGAAACGGCTGTTCATCACATAACTGGTTAAGTTCATTTTCTAGGGTGACTGACATGAATTCCAAACCTCTTGTTCTTTATCTGATCTATGACCTCAGTTATCCTAACCCAAACCATAAGCAAAATAACTTAGGTAGTCGAGAATGACTGCATCACAACAATCAGCGCAAACGCCCCTGCGCCGCCTGACCGAAGCCCAGGTCGAGCAGTATCAACGGTGCGGCTATATAAAGAATCTGTCGGTTATTGATGCTTCTAAGATTTCGACGCTCCAGGCGTCATTTGAGGAACTGGCCGCACGACTACCCGATAGCACCGATATCAATCAGGTCAATTTGTGGCACAAGTACAGCCGCACGTTCTACGATCTTTCCCGCCACCCAGCCATTCTGGATTATGTTGAAGACCTGATCGGGCCAGATTTTTTCCAGTGGGCCGGTCAGTTTTTCGTGAAGTACCCGGGAGATGGATCCGAAGTGCCCTGGCATCAGGATGCACAGTACTGGCCACTTTCCCCGCAGCAGACAGTTTCGGTCTGGCTCGCGGTTTACGATACGGACACCAACAATGCAGCCATGCAGGTGGTATCCGGCAGTCACCGCCGAGGACAGTTTGCCCACCATACAAACAATAACCCCCATCTTGTGCTGAATCGGGGAGCCGATATCTCAAATTGACAACCCGAAGACATCGTTACTATCGACCTCAAAGCCGGAGAAATTTCGCTCCATGATTCTGGTCTTTTGCATGGTTCAGGTCCAAACCAGTCGCAGCATATGCGCTGTGGTATGACGATGCGATTCTCCCCGACCCGCGTGCAGGCTGATCTTTCTGAATGGCCGACGTTCGAGGCCTATATGGCACGCGGCGTCGACCGCCTGCACTTGAATCCGCGGGGGCCCGTCCCGACGGGCGAAGATTATCCAGTGCGAAAATTTCAACACTCATCAGAGTTTGGGTAAGACTCACCTGGCCACTGCCGACAACACGGTAAGTCATAAATCCACGATGGGCAGTTCAGTTAACCGTTATGACCCTAGAAATATCGAGACCATGGAACTGGTCTATGGCAAGGGATACATGTCGGCCGGCGGTGACGCTGAGGTCGCACGAATAGTGACGGGCATCAAAATTCGTAACCGCCAACTGCTGGACATCGGCTGCGGACTGGGCGGCGCTGCTATCTCGCTGGTCAAAGACCATCATGCGCGTCATGTGGATGCCCTGGATATCGATGACGATATCATCAGACGCGCAGGTGAACTGATTGAAGCAACAGACATGGACGATCGTATCACCCTGACACGGTTTGACGGCGGTGCACTGCCTTATCATTCTGACCAATTCGACGTGATCTATCTCACAGCGACCAGCTGTCATCTAGAGGATTTGTACGGCTTTTTTTCCGAGATCCACAGGGTATTACGCTGCGGGGGCTGGGTGGTCGGCGGCGAATGGTTCAAGGCAGCAGACAATTCTGCTTACAGAGATTGGGACTCCCTGCTAAGGGAAAGAGGCCTTAACTTCTATTTTGTCTGCCGGTCGCATTTCGAAACAACCCTGTCGAAGAGTGGCTTTGGGTCAGTGTCTGTCGTCGACCGAACCCAGGCAACTACAGACCTTGCCCGAGGCTACCTGGACCGTGTGAAAACAGAACTCAAAGACACGCTACGGGCAAAACTTGGGAACAAGGACCTTGAGGCTTTTCTCAACTGGACCCGCGGGCGTTACGAATGCTTTGCCAATGGTGGTATGGCTTACGGACATTTTCGAGCGTTCAAAGTTGAAACCTGACCTGGGGTTCGGGTATACCGGTGCACTTCAGCACCAGCCACTAGAGAAACGTTCCCTTAAGCGTGGTGGCAAAAGCGGTTACGAATAGGCTGCATCCTGCCGGTCGTACCAACGCATCGCGAGCGGGACAAACCACGGATTTCCCGTGTACAGAGGGTGACTGCGAAACGTACGATCCGCAAATACAGTTGAAGCTTCTTGCAAACCCAGTACCTGTTTCGCTGCCTTGTCACCGAGGTAAGTGCCCATCGGCAGTCCGGCAAAACAGTACCCCAGCGCATAGTGCAGCCCATTGTGCATGCCCACATGCGGCCACAAATCAAATGTACCCGCACATTGTCCACTCCAGATACGCGAGAGTTTTACGTCACTCAATTCGGGGAAGATAACATCCAGACGGCTCTTCAGTTTTTCGGCTTTCGTGGATAATCGGTCAACCGGGCCACCGGTATAAGCGCCCATGAGCAGACGAGGTTGATCCGGCGCCTGGCGTATATACACCAGGTTGTTGTTGTAATCATGAAAAGTTCGGTTGTTGGGCAGAATCTGGGTAATCACATCTTCGGACAGAACATCGGTCGCGATCATATAACCGTGAAAAGGGATGACCCGGCGCCGCAACCAGGGTACGGCACTGTCGGTATACCCATTGGTGGCAACAATCACATCTCTAGCCATCAAAACACCCCGTGGCGTATCAACTTGAAAACCGGTCCCATCAGGACGAACAGCAGTCACCGGTGTATGACCGATTATCTGCACACTGGCCGACCGTGCAGTGTTCAGCAACCCCAGATGGTAGAGCCCGGGATGAATACTCCCGAGGTCTGGAATCAGCGCTCCCCCGACATAACGACCGGCCCCAATCTCTTCACTTTGCTCAGATTCAGAGATCATCTGAAACGGGTGACCGAGATGTTTGCGTCGCAACTCGAGTTCATCGGTCATCAATACCCGCTGCTCGGCATTCAGGGCGCCCATGAACCGGCCACAGCGCGTCAGGTAACAGTGTATGTTCTCCCGCGCTACCAGTTCGAACACAAAATAAAACGCGGCATCGAGTTCCCGGTACACCTGCACTGCGTAGCCAAGACCATAGGCTTGTAGCAGCGAACCAAAACTGTGCTTGAGCGTTCGCCCGACAAAGCCCGCATTGCGGGAACTCGCACCATGACCCAGTGCTTTTGCTTCCAACACCACGACGTCGCGTCCTGCCCGGGCGAGTGTCAGCGCGGCAGACAGGCCGGTAAACCCGGAACCCACCACGACGACATCGGCCCTGTCCGGAAAATTGTCCATCGTGGACTGCGCTGGCCGCGGTGCAGCATGCCACCACCATGGTTCCTCTATATAGTCGTCCGCTAAGAGATGATCATCCATCACAACTCAGTCTTCAGCGTCTACGCCAGAACGTAAACAAACACCGAAACCTACCACACTAATCGGTATCCACGTCGTAGTAGCTCGGAGGCCCCTTTGCACTATGACTCACATGAAAACGGGATAACGCCGCAACCTGTTTGACCAGTTCCGGAGGACCGAGATCACTTTGCGCCGGATCACGAACCCCATGCAGATAGTCCTTGGGATCCATATGGTCCACAACGCCCAGACTGCTCGAACCCAACGAATAACCGATCAGTTCCTGAATCTGGTCCGGCAACTGCCGAGCCAGTTCCGGCGGCACAGCCATATACTGGTTCTCTTCCTGCCGCAACCAACCCAGGTTGTAATGCAAGGCTACACCGCTACGCGGACTCTCCGCGCGGTTCGCACCGCCGCCATGAATCGTATTTCCAGTGTAAATCAGTACTGAACCCGCAGGCATTTCAGTGGCCACGACCTCCTCAGGTTCTGGCACCCGGTCGTTGGACCAACGATGGGACCCCGGGACCAGGCGCGTGCCACCATTCTCCCGGGTGAAATCACTGAGCGCCCACATCGTCGCCACGGTCAACGGAGGACACGGACTCGCAATCGGGTAGACCCCAATATCACGATGCAACACCTGCCGGGTTTCGCCCGGCTCAAGGTGCATCACGCCGGTATAGTGCACACGATAGCGGACACAATGAGGCAACAAGGCGTCGTCCGCGACCGCCAGTATCGTGGGGTGAACCAACAGAGTCTGAACCGCAGTCGACTTCGCAAGCAGCGCCCCAAACCGCTTGGTGAGCTTGCCATAAAACTCTTCGTGCCCGTCATGCGCTTGCGCAAAATAGGGTGCCAGATCGGCTTTTACGGCAGCAACCGTATCGGCATCGACCGCATCACGCACGACAGCATACCCATCCTCAGCAACCGCCGCAGCAACCGTTTCCGGCCGCGCATCTCCTGCAAAAGTGTTCTTCAGTTCCATCGCAGTCGTTCCTTTTAGAGGTGTCTTTTTAAACAGCTTACTAGTCCACCGATCCGACGGGGGGCAATTTTTTCCCACCGGCCAATATATCGAGTATCCAATGTGTCGCTGGCGAATACACATCGATAAACACAGCCGTTTCATCACCGATGATTTGACCGCCGTGGGGCACATTGCCGGCTGCATACCAGCCGTCGCCAGGGCCGATTTCCCGGGTCTCATCGCCCACCGTCAAAAGAATCCGTCCGGTCAGCAGCAGGCTGAACTGCTCATGCGGATGGGAATGCATGGGGTAGATCGATCCAGGCTCATAAACCGCGCGGATCAGATGCATATGTTCACCGCTGATGATCTGACATTCACTGCCATCCTCATCAAACTGGTAGCGATCGATATCCTCCCAGCTGAAAATTTGCCCGGCAAAGATTTCAGCACCATACGAGTTTGTTCGATTTATCTCGTTGTTCATTTCCAAAAGCCTTCGGCTAACCCGTGTCGCTGACCAGATCCGCTGCGGCAATACCGTAGACAGCGGCTGCTTCGTCGTTATCCGACGTATCACCCGAGATACCCACCGCGCCCAAGAGGGCTCCAGCCTCGTCGTGGATCAGCACCCCACCGGGTACGGGCACAAAATTACCCTCAGCCAGGCCGTTGATCGCCTGAATAAAGTAGGCCTGCTGTTCGGCGCGCGCCATCAGCGCCCGCGTGCCCATACCCATCGCAATGGCCGCATTGGCTTTCCCCTGGGCAATCCGGGCCCGCAACGTACTGACACCATCTTCAGACAACACCACAACCAGGGTGGCTCTTGGATCCAACACCACCACACTGACGGGTTTTAAAGCCAACTCCCTCGCTTTGGCCAGACTGGCCGTAGCAATGGTCTGGGCCTGTTCAAGCGATACGGACATCCTCAACCCCTCAATTTTGATTTAGTTCGGCACGATGATAACCGAATCTATCGTGCCCCAAGAACCGGGTGTTCCGCACTCTACGCGGCAGTTTGAATACTCATCCAGTGAGCCTCATAGGCACTACAATGCCTTGATGCCTCTTTCCCATTTTCATCCGGCCGTTGCACGCTGGTTCAACAGCCAGTTTGATCAGCCCACCGAAGTACAGGCACAGGCCTGGCCCGCCATCCAGAGTGGTTCACACACTTTGATGGCCGCGCCCACTGGATCCGGCAAGACCCTGGCTGCCTTTCTCGCTGTCATTGACGAACTGGTGCGCGACGGTGAACTGTTCGGCCTGCCCGATGAAACCCGCATTTTGTATGTGTCTCCACTCAAAGCCCTGTCTAACGATATCAATCGAAACCTTGAAGCGCCACTGCTAGGTATCACACAGGAATTGCCCTTACCCAGTCCACTGTCGATCCGATCGGCCGTACGCACCGGCGATACACCTCAGGCTGAACGCGCCAAGATGCGCCGGCAACCACCGCACATCCTGGTCACGACCCCGGAATCGCTCTTTATTTTTCTGACCTCCGAGTCCGGTCGTCGGATACTGCAGACAGTGCGCACTGTCATTATTGACGAACTGCACGCGGTGGCTGGTAACAAGCGCGGAGCGCACCTGTCTCTATCGCTGGAACGCCTGGACGCCCTGTGTGTCAAACCTCCTGTTCGTATCGGGGTCTCCGCGACCCAGAAGCCGATCGACCACATGGCGGCTTTCCTGGTCGGCAACCGTCCCGGCAATGATGAGTGTCGGATCATCGACACCGGTTTCGTGCGTGACCGGGACCTTGCCATTGAACTGCCGCCATCACCCCTTCAGCCTGTCATGCCTGCCGAAGTCTGGGGCGAGATCTACGACCGCCTGGCTGATCTCATTGCCGAACACCACTCCACCTTGATTTTTGTCAACACCCGCCGCCTGGCGGAACGGGTCTCCCGGCACCTGGCGGAACGCATGCAGGAACGCGGACTCCCTGCCAGTGGCGTCACGGCACACCATGGCAGTCTTGCCCGAGACCACCGTCTTGATGCCGAGCGGCGTCTTAAGAATGGTGAACTGAATGCACTGGTAGCCACAGCTTCACTCGAACTCGGCATCGATATCGGCGCTATTGACCTGACCTGTCTGCTCGGCTCGCCCCGGGGCATTGCCACCTTCCTTCAGCGCGTAGGTCGCTCTGGCCATGGCGTTAAGGCCCTCCCCAAAGGTCGCCTGTTTCCACTATCGCGCGATGATCTAATGGAATGTACCGCCCTGCTGGATGCTGTGCAACGCCAGGAACTCGATGCTATTCAACCGGTTAGACCCGCCTGGGATGTTCTCGCCCAGCAGATTGTCGCCGAGGTCGCAGCCGAGGAATGGCATGTCGATGAGTTGTATACCGTACTGTGCCGTGCCTGGCCCTACCGGGAAACAACCCGCGAGCGGTTTAACGAAATTATCCAGATGCTGGCCGACGGGTATACCACCCGACGGGGTCGGCGTGGGGCTCACCTGCATCTGGACGCGGTTAACGGCCGCGTGCGCGGCAGGCGCGGTGCGCGTCTCACTGCCATAACGAACGGCGGCGCAATACCCGACCAGTTCGATTATGACGTTGTACTGCTGCCCGAGGAGTTCCCCGTTGGGTCGCTGAATGAGGATTTTGCATTCGAGAGCCTCCCCGGTGATATCTTCCAACTGGGCAACACGGCATACCGCATCATCCGAATCGAACTGGGTAAGGTCTATGTCGAAGATGCGAAAGGACAGTCCCCCAGCATTCCATTCTGGTTCGGCGAAGCCCCGGGCCGCAGTGATGAATTGTCGCTTGCGGTGTCGAGACTTCGAGCACAGCTGGATCACCAGCTCAGCGCAACGAAAGACGGCATAGACCGAACTAGAGATTGGCTGCAGCGCACGATCGGCCTGACTGCGAGCGCTGCAGAACAGCTCGCGGAATATGCTGCCCTGGCCAAAGCCGCACTGGGCTCCCTGCCGACTCAGCGGCACATCGTTCTTGAACGATTCTTTGATGAGATCGGTGATACGCATCTTGTCATTCATTCGCCGTTTGGTTCTCGGCTGAATCGTGCCTGGGGTCTTGCGATCCGGAAAAAATTCTGCCAACGATTCAACTTTGAACTGCAGGCCGCAGCATTGGAAGACAGCATCATCCTTTCACTGGGTCCGACCCACAGTTTTCCGCTGATTGAAGTGGTTGACTATCTGCGGCCACACAGCGTACGAGAGGTGCTGATTCAGGCTTTGCTCAATGCGCCCATGTTCCCAGCCCGCTGGCGCTGGGTCGCGACCACAGCACTTGCAGTCCGTCGGAATCGAAACGGCAAGAAAGTGCCTCCACAGTTCCAGCGCAGCGATGCTGAGGATTTACTGGCTGTGGTCTTTCCAGACCAACTCGCCTGTGCCGAAAACATCACCGGCCAACGCGAGATTCCTGATCATCCGCTGGTGGCCCAAGTGCTGTCCGACTGCCTGACCGAACTGATGGATGTCGACGGCCTGGAACGACTCATAGGTCAGCTCACTGATAAAGACGATTCCACTGACCCGATAGAAATAACCGTCCGTGAACTCGCCAGCCCATCACCACTGGCGGAAGAAGTGATCACTGCCCGGCCTTATGCCTTCCTCGATGATGCACCGGCCGAGGAACGCCGGACACAGGCGATACGCAACCGCCACCTGTTTAATATTGAAGACGCTGCCCAGCTCGCCGAGCTCGATCCAGTTGCAATTGAGGCTGTACGTACTGAGGCCTGGCCCGATCCAAGAAACGCCGATGAACTCCACGATGCACTGGTGCTATCCGGGTTTCTTGAAACGGGCGAGATCCGTGAGTCACTGCCTGACTGGTCCAAGTTTTTCCTGCAACTGGTACTCGACAAACGGGCAACCGCAGTGTTGCTCGAGTCGGGAACCGTACTCTGGGTCAGTGCAGAACGCCTGTCACAGCTGACCCGGTGTTTGACCGGAGGCTACTCGCTGCAACCTGTAATCACGCCTGTGGGCACCGGGACTGAACAGCAGGAAGATCCGGAGACTGCTGCGGCACAGGGACTGGTTGAAATTATCAGAAGCCGGCTCGAAACGTTGGGGCCCGTTACCGCCACAGCACTGGCCAAACCCCTGGATATAGATAAAGGACTTGTCAGTCGAGCGCTGCTGACGCTTGAGATCGAAGGATTCGCCATGCGAGGACTGTTTCGCGTCAACTCCATCAGTGCCTGTGAAACCCGCTTTGGCGACAGCGAAGAATGGTGTGAACGTCGTCTGCTGGCACGCATCGGCCGCTACACCATCAGAACCCTACGCAAGGAGATCGAGCCGGTATCCCCTGCCGCGTTCATGCGCTTTGTACTGCATTGGCAGGGTCTTTCCGGTGAACGACAACGCGGGCCTGAGGCACTGCGCGACGCACTCTATCGATTACAAGGTTTTGCGGCCCCGGCCGTGGCCTGGGAATCATCCCTGTTGCCACACCGAATTTCGGCATACAGTCAGAACCAGCTTGATCAGTTGCTCACCGCCGGTGAGTTTATGTGGTTGCGCCCCTTTACACCGGTCAAAAGTACACGCCGTGTTGGACCGGTGCGTAATACGCCGATCATGTTTTTCGAGCGCAGTCAGATCCAGAACTGGTTGCCCTGGATCACACACCCTGACCTGACGGCCGGCAAGCTGACGGATTGGGCCTCGCTGTCGAGTCAGGCCAACTGCCTGCGGGATGTGCTGTTGTCAAACGGTGCATCATTTTTTGTCGATTTGATGTCGATGACCGGCCTGTTAAGAAGTCAGCTTGAAGAGGCCCTGGCGGAACTTGTCGCCTGGGGCATCGTCACGTCGGACAGCTTTGCCGGTCTGCGCGTACTGATTACACCCTCGTCTAAACGGCCCGGAGCCGGGCGCGGCCGTCGAAACCGCAGCAGAACGGTCGAAACGGCCGGCCGCTGGTCTCTGGTTGAACTGACACTCTCCCATCAGACCGCACTCCCCGACGGATCCCAGGATAGCGACCCAATAGCACCTGTTCAGAATGTCGCCATCGAACCCGAACAGATCGCCGTGGCTTTGCTCGACCGTTACGGGGTCGTGTTCCGGGCACTGCTGATTCGTGAACACCGATCACTGCCGCACTGGCGGGAATTGACCCGTGTCTTCCGCCGGCTCGAAGCCAGAGGTGAGGTTCGCGGCGGTCGTTTCGTCAACGGATTCAGCGGCGAACAGTTTGCGTGGCCGGAAGCAGTAGAACGCTTGCGCGAGTTCCGGGATCCGAACAATCAAACTGGCACGGCACGGCCCGTGATCGTGTCTGCTGCAGACCCATTGAATCTTCATGGCATCACCACACCGGGAAACAGGATTGCCGCGGTGTCTGGCAATCGTCTGCTCTACAAAGAAGGTGTCAGTATCGCTCAGCTGGTTGCGGGTGAATTCCACTGGCAGTTGACACCCGATCCCCCGGCTGAATGGTCCGCCCGACAGTTGTTGATTCGAAACGACCCAACCACAGCGGTTGTCACCAACCTGCCTCGAACCGTTTCGAGTTAGGCGCGAACGTCGGCGTCTTCTTGCCTGAACGGAAAGTCGGTCTCTGCTGACCAGCCTTTCCCATTGTGCTGCAGTAAGGTAATACCGTCGGCTGTGAACTGGTCGGCAAAGGATTTGTGTTCAACCTCATCCCACAGCGACTTGAAGTGACACCGAATCAGATCGCGAAATGCGATGGTGACGTGCGGATGAAAAGTACGCAACGGCTGTTCGTCAGGGCCAACGATCTGATTTTGGATCAGTGTTCTGATCAGGTCATGTCGAACTGTGGACAGCATCTGGTTTTCAACAACACTGACAAATACCGCCCGGGGTAAAAAACAGCCAAAACCATTCAGTCCCACGGGGAAAGGCAGGTACACCGACGCAAACTCAGCCAGCACCTGCTTGAGATTCGCGACCTGATCCAGCGGCTGTCGAAACGGTGGCTGCAACGTGATGTGCGGCGGTGATCGGAGGGCTGCACGGCTATGGTAGGCCGTATGTGCCCTATGCTGCAGAGTCCTTACCGCATCCGCTACCGGCGATGGCAGTACCACAGCAATGTAGTAGAGCGCCTTCAAACCCGATACGACCAAGAATACCCTTTAGGCGGCAAGGTCAACACCAACTGCAGGGGATGACTCTTGACAACTGATAACCGTCCGTTAATTTTAGCCGGCAGCGTCACCTGCCGATCGCGTGACCCACTTCTGAAACACCGGTGTCCTGGGTGGCTCTAACGTGGTGTCCGCCTTGCAACGCGCTTTGAGTTCCTCAACGGTTCCGCCAAAATTGAATAAATCTACCTTGCCCCGTTCTGACGCCATCTGGCGGCGGAGATTCGCCGTCGCAGACTCATCCACAGACAGGTCGGACTGCAGCACCACGCCATAGCGTCGGCTACCTTCCACGCTCACCAGACCCCGTTGCACATCGAGGGAGACTTTTCCAGCGTCACGTTCAAGCGGATCACCCCATCCACCACCACCCCAAGTATTGAAATAAAGCGTATCACCTACCGATACCTTTATCCGATCACATTTGGATTTCATCCATTCGTTTTTGCCATCCGCCCGAACCATGAGCTTGTTGCTGCGCTGGCCCGGCAGACCGCCTTTCACACCCCAGGGATGGGTCAACCAGCGATCATCATGGATCGAGATTTCACCGGGTTCCAGGAACTGGTAACCCATCGATAAGCCATTGCCCCCGCGATGCAGTCCGGGACCGCCACTGTCGGGTATGGTTTCATAAGTGACGATCCGAAGCGGAAAGTACGCTTCCAGAAACTCATTGGGGACGTTGGTAAAGGCCGGCCAAAGCGAATGGCCATCGGGGCCGTCACCTGCCGGGCGGCCCGGTATGCCGCCGAAACCGATCTGATAAAGCTGGTACCACTCCCCATTACTGTCGTAGCCGGAATACATGAAATGTGGGCTATCCGAGAAACCAGCCGCACAGAGCGCATCCGGCGATCCCTGGCCCAGCAGGCCACTCATGATGTCAAAGATACGGCCCAGCATATGGGTGCGCGAACTCAGTGCCGCTGGACGAATGGGTTTAAGAATAGATCCGCGCGGTATTCGTACATCAACCAGATCATAAAACCCATCGTTGAACAGAATTTGTGGATCGAACAGATTGATAAAAAATGCACCCAGAAACATCTTGAACATTTCTTCATTGAGCAGAAAATTGACCGAGCTGATGGATTGCGGGTCGGTACCTTCGAAGTCGAAGATGACTTTTTCACCTTCCCGCCACATCGTACAGCTGACTTTATAAGGCCCCATCCCCATGCCGTCGTCATCGATGTAGTCCTCGAAATGCTGCTTTTTCTCGGGGATGACCATATTCAGGATCGCACCCATGGCTCGCTTGTTCCGGTCGAGCATTTCCACCATGGCAACCACCAACTCGTCGACCCCGAAGCGGTTCGCCATCTCGAGCACCCGGCGTTCAGCCAGTCTCAGTGCGGCTACAAGGGCATTGAAATCAGAACGGTTCCAATCAGGCAAGCGGCAGTTTCTAAGAATAAGTTCGAGTATCTCGGTATTCAACTCGCCATTTCGAATGATCTTGACCGGGGGTACCTGTATACCTTCCTCAAACACCTGTGCCGCATCTGTCGGCAGACTGCCCGGCACCTTGCCCCCGATATCGGTCATGTGGCCGAACATCGCTGCCCAAGCCACCAGGCGTCCGTCGATATAAATTGGCATCATCATCAACCAGTCATTGAGGTGACTGACCGCCCCATTACAGGAGTAGGGATCGTTGGTCAGGAAAACATCTCCCTCTTCGATAGTGCCGTCATAACCCTGCTGGAACCCCCAGAAAAACGAGCCAAACTGACCAACCACCATCTTGCCCTCATGATTGGCAATCATGGGGAACGCATCATGCTGTTCTCTAATACCGGGTGACATCGCGGTACGAAACAGCACAGCATCCATCTCACTGCGTGCGTTTCTGAGGGCGTTCTCGATAATATCGAGCGTGACCGGATCAACTGTTATGCTTTGAAACGGGGTCGTATTACTCTGTATGACTTGTGCAGGCATTAGTTGTTCTCTCAGGGCCCGAACATTAATCCGGCCGGATCAGCAGATTACCCACCGGGTCGACTTCGCCGGTACATCCCGGAAGTACCAATGTGGTTGAATCCATTTCGGTAACAATCGCAGGACCACGCACACGATCACCCGCTTTCAGAAGCGCCCGGTCGAAAATTGTTGCATCGTGGTGCTGGCCTTCGTAGTACACCTTAGACTGCGCGTACTTGGCCACGGACGGATCACCGTTACCGCTCACTAGCATCTGTGCTTCCGCTGCACTTTCACTACCTTGGACCAGGGCACGCAGAGTGTAGAGTTCGCGCTCAGCGTCGAGCGCAAATGTAAACAGCTGTTCGTGCATCGAATCGAACCGTTTCCCCAGTTCGTCAAGACCGCCGGACTCAAAATCCTCTGGCGAGATCTCGACTGTGAGCCGCATCCCCTGTCCCGAATAGCGGAGGTCAATCTGGTACACCGTTGACTGATCTGACCTGGCCACGCCCTCGGCGTCCAGGGTTGCCGCAGCAGAACCCGCGAGTTCCTGAAGAATGCCCAGTGTTTCGGCGTCACTCGTCTCTGAAAACCGTCGAACAAAGGTGCGCGATGCTTCATCACGGACGCGGGTTGTCGCATCACCGTAAGCGCAGAGCACACCGGGTCCTGGTGGGATGATCACTGGCCACGAATTCATCAGTTTTCCCAGTGCGTTGGCATGCAGTGGCCCAGCCCCGCCAAAGGCGACCAGCGCAAAATCCCGCGGATCAAAGCCCTGCTCGACAGATACGAGCCGCAAGGCACCAAACATGTTTTCGTTGACAATGTTAACGATACCTTCGGCAGAATCATGCAGCGACAAACCCATTGCCTTGCCAATGGTCTCAACGGCAGCCTCGGCCTTGCCAGCGTCCATATCCATTTCACCGCCGAGTTTCGCACTCTCAGGCAGATAGCCCAACACCACGTTGGCATCCGTAACAGTGGGTTCGGTACCCCCTTGACCATACGCTGCAGGACCGGGTTCCGCACCCGCACTCTGAGGACCAACACGCAGCGCTTTGGTGAGTTCCGGCACATAGGCAATCGATCCGCCCCCGGCGCCGACGCTGCGCACATCGATCGATGACGACCGCACCGTCACATCAGCCACCCGGGTTTCACGCCGGGCACTGGCAACACCGTTCTGGATCAGTGCAACATCCGTAGAAGTTCCCCCCATATCAAAACTTAAAAGGTCGGTGTATCCGGCCTGCCGGGCAATCCAGATCGCGCCCGAGACGCCGCCAGCCGGCCCGCTCATCAGAAGGTTCACTGGTGTTTCTTTCGCGGCTTGGGCGGATGCCAGACCACCGTCTGATCGAAGAATATGCAACTGCATGCCGCTCATCCTTCGATTGAGTTCTGCTTCGAGGTTCTCGATGTAGGTCGACACCACCGGTCTGATATAGGAGTTGACAACCGTGGTCTCGGTACGTTCGTATTCATACATCTCGGGCACAACTTCAGATGAAATAGAAATCGGAATGCCTGGAAATATGCCATCTGCGATCTGACGCACACGTTCTTCGTGCGCACCATTGGCATAAGAATTCATGAGCGAGATTGTCAGTGCTTCTATCCCTTGCTGTGAAAGAGCCGTTAACGACTGCTTGAGCGCTTCTTCGTCCAATGGCTGGACGATCTCGCCTTTGGCCCCGATTCGCTCGTTGGCCTCTATGGTCAGCTCGAGGGGCGCCAGTGGCTCGCTCTTGTTAAAGATCACCCAACCGCCCAAACCGCCCGGTACATATGAACGAGCAATCTGGAGGACTTGCTTGTAACCCTTGGTGGTGACCAGGCCGACACGCGCACCGCTGGCGGTCAGCACCGTATTCGTGGCCACCGTTGTACCGTGCATCACGTGACTGATGTCCGCTAAAGACACGCCGGCCTGATCACAGACCCGTTCTATACCGTTCAGCACACCGATTGAGGAATCCTTTGGCGTGGACGGTACTTTCGCGGTAAAACTGCGCCCACTGGCTTCTTCAATCAACAGGATATCCGTGAACGTACCACCGACATCTGCACCCAATCGATAACCCGACTGACCCGTGGCACGTGGACGCGAGACCTGTGAGCGCTCCGCTGCGACCGGTCTTTTCGATTCACGCGTACTCGGCTCGCCGCGGGCCGTAGTCGAATCCTGATGGCGGGCTTCCTCCGCCCGAGACGGGACAGCGGGAATGGTCTCCCGGGCTTGGGTCGTGTCTGTCTTCTTCGGAGACTCAAAGGACCTTGACTCTCTCTCAGTTGACTTCTTCGCTGGCTCACGTGAGCGTAAATCCTGTCTGCTCCGTGCCAGCTCAGCAAAATCATCTTTTGCTTTTCGCAACTGCGCATCAAACCACTCAGTGGACTTTCGGGAATCTTTACTCATGATCGGGTGGTGGTTAATGAATTGCTGTTCTTGTTGGCCACACAGTCACGCCTGGGAGGCGCTCCACGCTCTGATTCGATCGATTGCGTCGTCTGCTGTGGTCAGATCACAATAACGCCGTTCCACATCTCTCAGATTATCCCGGTGAGGACCTTCCGCCTGATCGCCAACACAATCTTCCGGTACCAGGGTTCTGAATCCCCACTGAAAACAGTCGACGATCGATGCCCGTACGCAACCGGACGTTGTGCATCCCACCACATACACCGTATCGACCGATTCTTTATTAAAAAACGCTGCGGCCGGTGTCTGAAAAAACATCGAAGCACCTGATTTCCGCATCGCCACGTCGTAATCAGGGACATAGGTTCGAGGATCAAGCTCTGTCGCTGCCCGCCCTTCGATCAGATCTTCCATCACTGCGGATATCTTCCAGTACGGCATATCTCGTTTCGAATTATAGCCCGTGTAACAGGTTGCAACGGGCACACCATTCTCGCGGGCAACAGCAAGTAATCGCGCTGAATTCTCCACAGCCCGCTGGACCAGTGGCGACCCACCGAGCGTATACGACGGGTCAGTAAATCCAAGCTGGAAATCAACCACAGCAATACCGGGTTTGCTACCGAAACCGATGGTCTCGCTGCCATAGGAGCGTTCGCTGTAGACATCCCGCTGATCAGTCATTCTACTTTACTTTTTCCTCAGATCGATTCAGATCAACACCAGCACATCGTTCAGGCTTGAACAGAAGAAGCCACCTGACGAGCGATCACGTCGTCCGGGAATAAACCGGCCTTCATGACCTGTCCCGGCAGTGGATCATCGAAGTAGCCTTCTACCCAAGTCGCCACATTGATCAGCTGCGGCAGATCAATACCCGTTTCATAACCCATGTTGCGTAGGATATAAACCAGATCTTCGGTCGAAATATTACCGGTCGCCCGGGGTGCGAACGGGCATCCACCGATACCGCCAACAGAAGCATCAAGAATACGCACGCCCGACTCCACTGCGGCGACCGCGTTTGCTATTCCTGTGTTGCGGGTGTTATGGAAATGACAGCCGACAGCGACGGAGTCGCCCAGCGCCGACTGCAGCGCCTCCACACGCTGTCGAACCTGACTGGGCACCGCACAACCGATCGTATCGGCCAGCAGAATCTCGTCTACACCCAGGGCCTGCAGGCGAATGCCGATATCAACCACCGCTGAAGTCGTGACCTCGCCTTCAAACGGACAGCCAAAGGATGCGCCAATTACTGCCGAAAACACTTTGCTGGATGCATTGACCCGGCCAGCGATCGACTCCAGGCCGGTCATCGTCTCAGCGATGCTTGCCCCCTGGTTTTTTTGGTTGAAAGTCTCACTGGCGACCACCACGTAGCGCACCTCGTCGACACCCGCATCGAGTGCCCGTTCTACACCTTTCATATTAAGTGCAAGCCCTGCAATCCGCACGTTCACCTTGCGCTCTATCTGCGCCATGACTTTTTCCGCATCCGCCATTTGCGGCACCCGCTTTGGATTGACAAAACTGACCGCCTCGATCCGCTGGATACCGGTATTCGCGAGACGATTGATAAGGTTAACTCGCTCAGCCACGCTCCAAATACGTTTTTCGCTCTGTAGCCCGTCACGCGCAGCGACATCACACACAGAAATACGGTTCTTACCGCTAGATGATGCCGTCATTTTTCAGCTCCTGTAATTCAGCCTGGGTCATACCCAGCAGGCCGCAGTAGATCGCTTCATTGTGGGCGCCGACTTCAGATGAACCCAGCCACGCGGTCTCGCTCTTGGTTTCGCTCAGCACCGGAACAAAACCTGGCACCGCAATATCGCCAAGCTCATCATCCTGGTAACGCTGGATCATATCGCGGGCCTGATAGTGCGGGTCATTGGCGATGTCTTCTATCGTATAAATCGGACCGGATACCACGCCATACTGATCCAGTCGTGTATCCAGTTCGGTCGCTGTCAGTTCACGTGTCCAGTCGGCAATCCGGGCATCGAGTTCATCACAGTTCTCTCCGCGCGCCTGATGCGTATTGTATCGAGGGTCATCCGCCAGCTCCGGCTGCTCCATCGCATCACACAATCGTTTGAACATCGTATCCAGATTTGCCGCGATAACCACCCATTTTTCATCTTTGGTCGGAAATATATTCGACGGTGAGACATTGGCAAGGCCGGTGCCACTGGGCTGCCGGATAAAACCGACCTTGTCGTACTCCAGCAGTGCACTTTCCATCATTGCAAAGCACGACTCGGTGATGGAGGCATCAACAACCTGACCCTTGCCCTGGCCAATGGTATCGCGCCAGTACAATGCCATTAGCACTCCCTGGGTCGCGAACAAGCCAGCCAGAGAATCACCCAGGGATATACCGGTTCGTGGGGGGGGTTGATTCGGAAACCCATTGATATATCGAAGTCCACCCATCGCTTCACCGACACTGGCGAAGCCCGGTCGGTTCGAATAGGGACCTGTCTGCCCGAAACCGGATACACGCGCAATTACGAGCCCGGGGTTGATGGCATGCAGCGCCTCAGGCGCGAATCCCCACTTTTCCAGCGTTCCCGGCTTGAAATTCTCGACCAGCACATCTGCTGTTTCTATCAGCCGGCGCACCAGATCCTGACCCCGTTTTTCCCGAAGATTAGCCGAGACGGTTTTCTTGTTCCGCGCAAGAATTGGCCACCAGAGACTTCGACCCTTGTAACGATGATGGCCCCAGTGCCGCATGGCATCACCCCGACCCGGGCTCTCGACTTTGATCACCTCGGCACCAAAATCGGCCATACGAGATCCGACGAAAGGCCCGGCCACAAGCTGTCCCATTTCGATCACCCGGACGCCGGATAGTGGCCCCTTCAACCGGTCATCAGCAGACGTGTGTTCAGCCATCAGCGCATCCTTACAGCGTGTCGTGGATCGTGTGATTGTATAGAAAGCAGCGGTTCTATTCCCATTGCATTGTTTCCGACCGTTACTGCCATCCTGCTCAATGCTTTTCGAGAAAAGAAAACAGAATATTGCAAAACTCAATCTTCTGGGCTTTGCCCGCAACCACATGTGCCGTGTTTTCCATCGTCACACCTTCAGCGCCAGAAATACCCTGTTCAATCGGCAACGTGGTTCGTGGGCTGGTGACCATGTCCTTCGCTGCATGGATCACCAGCGTCGGTGTAGTGATATCTTTAAGTCTATTGGTCGTATCGTGTGTAAGGCAGGCATCAACCAACCGTTCGTGGGTCACATAGTTGTCTCTCAGTTCGCCCCACTCGCCGTCCGGACCAAGCAACCGATGCTTGTTCTGGTTGTAGAACTCCGGCAGAAAGGAGTAGATACAGACGAACTGCTGAAAAGCATAGAAACCGACTTCCCGATGCACTGTTCTGAACAGTTTCAGCTGATCACGAAGGTAGTCATCAACCGACGACCATGCCCCCATATTCACCATGCTTCTCACCAGTTCAGGTCGACTCAGTGCAACCTCCTGTGCCACACCACAACCCATACCGACCAGGCCGATGAGATGTACCTGTTGCCAACCCAGTTGATCAAGCAGACCGATAAGATCAGCCGCGTAAAGTTTCATCGAGGCGGGAATATGCAGATCATCTCTGGATTGAGCGATACCGCGATAATCAAAAACCAGTACTTGATATCTGTCGGTCAGTCCCCGGGCCAGGCCGCGACCATCTTTGTGACAATAAGTCCCCCAGCCTCCCATACAGACTGCGGGTTCACCTTCACCGTGTATCTCGTAGTACACCTGAATGTTATTGACTGTGGCAATAGGCAACTTAATTCTACTTTTGTTTTCTGTATCGCCTCTGTAGAGTTGGCATCGCCAGCCATCGCGTCCGTAGCGCGCATCGGGCCCTGAATGCCAAATCCAACCGACAGCTCGGCATCTTAAAAGGTAAGGGTCACCCAATTCAACCAAAGAGGTACGGCAACGCACTTGGCACGGGGCCACCTGTGTTATGGTGACTGACTCTGGCTGAATACTACAAACGTCGAGGTCTAGCGGCGTGGATACCTCTGTCTTTTCTCGGACCATCCAGGAACAACGAAAAGCCCTGGTTGAGGATCGCCTGTCGTCTGTCGAATTGGTGGCGCTCTATCTGGCCCGTATAGATCGATTTAACACCAAGTTAAATGCTTTTGCGGCAGTTTTTGCCGAAGAAGCGCTGCGAGCAGCGGCAGAAGCGGACGAAGCCAGGGCACTTGGTAAATCGACTGGCGTATTGGAGGGGATACCCTTTGGTCTTAAAGACATCATTGAATACCAAGACCACCCTGCGAGCTGGGGCAGCCGTGCGCTGGAGGGTCGGCGGTCACCCATGTCCGCCACAGTGGTGCAAAAGCTGCAGGACGCCGGTGCCATTATCATTGGCAAAACCCAGTCAGTTGAGTTTGCCTTGGGCGGCTGGGGCACCAATCAATATTTGGGTGCCCCCTGGAATCCATGGGATCTCGAAACCCATCGCGTGCCCGGTGGGTCCAGCAGTGGATCTGGGGTTGCCGTCGCGGCCGGATTGATCTCGGCTGCCCTGGGAACAGACACGGGCGGATCGGTACGACTGCCGTCCGCTTTCTGCGGTCTGGTTGGACTGAAACCCACTTTCGGACGAATCTCCAACCATGGTGTCATGCCGCTGTCACACACACTGGACACGGTCGGTCCGCTGGCACGCAGCGTGGCCGATGCGGCCCTGATTTATGACGTTCTCCAAGGTCCGGATCCCAACCACACCGATACCCTTTATCAACCGCCCGATAATTCGCCTCTTGAACTGAAAGAGGACCTTGCTGGTTTTTGTCTTGCCGCTTTGCCTGACGAGGAAAGGCGAGTCTGTTCCGATGATGTGAATCACGCTTACGATCGCACGTTGAAACACGCCGAAGATCTAGGTGCAACAATTATCATCCAGGGGCTACCCCACTCGTTTGAAACCTACCGCAATCTCTCTAATGTTGTGATCAGTGCGGAAGGCTATGCCCATGCCGCTGAACTGGTTGACCAGACTGACCTGCCGATTGGCGATGCAACACTTCAAAGGATCCTACCGGGAAAAACCTGTTCAGCCAGGGATTACCTGAATGCCATGATGCAGTTCCAGCACTGGCGGGCAGAATTCAAAGCGCAGATGGCAGGGATCGATGCCCTGCTGACACCAACCACCACCGGGCCTGCTATACCCGTCGTCGACGTCGATGAACAACTGCTGCCCGCTCACTACACACGGGCTACAAACGTTTTGGGACTGTGCGCTCTGGCCATTCCCAATGGCCTGTCGAAAGAAGGACTCCCTCTATCGCTGTGCGTACATGGTCATCCATATACGGAATCCACAATACTCAGAATCGGCTGGTCACTGGAACAACAGTTCAAGGCACTGGTACCGTCACCCCCTGGTCTGGGCTGAATCTATTTGACGAATCAACGACCGGACCGAGCCGGAAACAGCGCTAGAGCAACGCCAGCATATTAGCGGCACTGCTGCTGCCCACAATCGGGCCGGCCTCAACATTGAAATGCCTGATGACCCCATCATCCAGGATCATGGCATAACGCTTGGAACGCTTACCCAGACCAAAATCAGCGAGATCCAAGGCCAGACCCATTGCCCGAGTAAAGCTGCCGTCACCATCAGCCACCATACGGATGCGCCCCTTCACCTCATGCGCCTGTCCCCAAGCATCCATCACAAAGGGATCGTTGACTGCAATACAGACAACACTGTCTGCGCCCCGACTACGTAAGTCGGCGTAGTTGTTTAGGAACCCGGGCAGATGTTCAGCTGAACAGGTCGGTGTGTATGCCCCGGGCACGCCGAACAACACCACCTGCTGACTGGAGAAAAGTGTTTCGCTGCGTATGATTTCTGGCGCCTGTTCAACCAGCTCAAATACATTGGCATCGGGTACCTGATCACCGATCAAACGTCTTGAATCGAGATAGCTCAGCAGGTCTTCCAATTCAGTCTTCAGAGGCCGGCCAAGTGACCACTTCACCACCCTACCAGCTGGATTGATCAGACAGAACTCGGGTTTTCCTGTCCCAACCAGCTTAGGCTTAAGTTCAGCGATAAGTTGACCGTCTGGATCACTCAGCACGTCAAAGAACAATTCAAAACGATCTGCAAACTGTCGATTCGCAGCCGTGTTTTGCCGGGTTACGGTGATGATCTTAGTATTACGAGCTGTAAATTCGGTGTAGTCCTCGCCCAACCAGTTCCAGACCTCTGAATCACCTGGCGCAGGAAATCCATCCAACCATAGCACCAACACGTGATGCCCTGCGTTATCTGCAAGTGCCGTCGGTATTCCGTACTGATTTGTAGGCATATGTTTCGAGGCCGCTCGCATCGATGGAAACCAAACCTTCCGATGTCCTGGGAATTGATGCTCAGAGATACTCGATACACTGCCTCAAGGCATCGTCTACAGCAGACTCGTAGGCGGCGGACTCCGCCTCTCGCTCGTTTCGATATTCACCGTTCTCAGTCGTGGGAATCATCGCTGAACCGAACTGCGCTTTATGGATTTTATGGCTGAGCAGTTCGAGACGGCACAACACAATCACTTCGTTGTCCTGTCGACGACGATCTCGAATCTCATAACGCCAGGCATCGGGAAAATGCTGATTAAGCCACACGGCGGATTGCCCTTCGCCAATACTCTGTCTATCCAGACCTTCTGACCAGGTTGATTCTTCCTCAATCTCGGCCACCTGGTTGACCGACCGGGGCGGTGTTGCACCTGACTGGCCGTATAACTCATTCAGTTGCTGTCGGTTACCTTCGATCAGCGCATCGAATGAGTCGAGTAAATCGCGAGTTGAACCGGGGCTCACTGTTTTTCCTTTTCTAACTGGCTAACTTCAACTGCTGATAGACGTTGGCGGTGCAGCCTGCCACCAGCCGCGAAAATCATTATCCGCTTCTGCCGCGTCACCACCTTCTTCTACGAGTGAGCAAAGATACGACAACACGTCCTGTTCGGATTCAACATCGCAGTATTTGGCATCCATATCAAACAGGTTCGCGTGGTGGGGCCCATCGGCCCGATCACCAACGCCCTCACGCACGACAATAGTCTGAAATCCATATTGCAGAGAATCGACGGCTGATGCCCGAACACAGCCGCTGGTCGTACAGCCGGTAATGATCACGGTGTCCACACCCATTCCACGAAAATACACATCCAGCTCAGTCCCGAAAAACGAGCTGGCAAATTTCTTGACGATCACATGTTCACCTTCTTGCGGTGCAATTCGATCATCGATCTCAACCAGGTCTGACCCTTCCACCAGTATCGACAACGAGGGTACTTTTTTTATAAACACACCGGCATCACGGTAGTCCGGCTGATAGGCAACCGTCGTGTAGACGACAGGCAACCGGCCTCGGCGGAATTCAGTCAGTAGCCTGGCCGTCGTCGCCAACTGCTGGTCAAAGTTCCCACCCAGAGGGGACTTGGGGTCGGTGAATCCATTGCTGAAATCGATAATGAGCAGTGCCGGCTTGCTGCCATAACCAGACCGACCTGCAAGCCCTTTGCTCAAGTAGTCCTCACGAGTGCTGTCCTGCCAGTCGTTCATTACTGCTATCCAAGTTCCTCAGAAAATACGATCAGGCTTACCTTGAAGCCCTGGGTGGTGTCCATCGGTGACGCCAACCGAGTCTGAATGCCCTTACGACCCGATGCAATAGATAAAAGAGCACTGCCAAAACAACCAACAGGAAGATCGATAACAGGCGGCGGCCAAACTCCGCATCAATGACAGAACCGTCATTCATGAGGTGAACGCCCAGCATCTCCACCGCCTGAATAGTTGCACCTGCACACAGGATGACAGCCACCAGTACAGCGATCTGTAAAGTGTCAAAGACCAGATCCTGTGCATTCGATTCTGTTACACCTTGGAATATGCTCTTTCTGAAAGACTGCCAGTGAGACACCGCAAAACTGACTACCGCCACAAGAGAGGCAAACCAGAACAAAATATTCGAAAAGTGTATGCGGGGAATGTTGTCGAGCAGATACTGCTCGAATGGTCTATAAAAAAGCAGGAACATGATCAATATGACAATTACAACCAACCCGATCCACGAACGCGGCTCCTGCCACCGGCTTTTAGCTTCTTCCATCAGTGTACTGACCCCCTCGTTGTGAAATACCGGGATTGATGTCTGTCCAGGCCCAGCCTAGCTCATATGCCAGTCACCAATGATAATTCAAGGACAGAACAAAGCCAAATTCTTGCCCAAGCCTGGACCTGCGCTGAGTAAGCGCCCTGATCCAAGACCGATCAGAAAGATATCCCAGGCCCTTCTTTTCCTTGTTAGGCCTTCCAGCAAGTACCATTCTGTTGTAGATTTGTTTAGTTACAAACGGCAGTTAATAAATAACAGTAACTCGAAGGATGGGCCTCGGCCCGCACTTCAGGGAGACTTAATCCGGCATGTCTATTCGCCTGGGCATTGATGTTGGCGGTACGTTTACAGATTTACTTCTTTTCGACGAGGGGAAGGAAACGTTCCACCTGCATAAAACCCTGTCAACACCGGAAGACCAGTCTGTCGGCATTCTGGACGGTATACGCTCGCTTCTCGATCAGGCAAACCTCTCACCGGACGATATCCAATCCATACTGCACGGGACGACGGTGGCAACCAACATCGTGCTGGAAGAAAAAGGTGCCCGAGTTGGACTGCTGGTCACAGAAAACTTCGAGCAAGTCCTGCATCTGGCACGTTCGCAGACACCTGGGCCGTTGGCCGGCTGGATCACAATGGAAAAGCCACAGCCCCTGGCGGATCTAGAACTGACACGAGGCGTACCGGAACGGATCAACGCACAAGGTGAGATCCTGCAGCCACTCGATGAAAGTCGTGCGCGAGAGATGACAGATGAACTTGTCCGCAATGGTGCGGATTCAATCACGATCTCACTTCTTCATGCGTATGCGAACCCCGTTCACGAACTAAGGCTCAGAGACGTTGTTGCGAGCGCCTATCCGGACCTGCCTATTTCTCTGTCATCAGAAATACTGCCGGAATTTCGGGAGTATGAACGCACGCTGGTGACCGTCATGAACGCTTATGTCAGACCCGGCATGCGGCGTTATCTTGATAATTTTCGTCATAAACTTGAAAACGAACGATTCAATTCCCGACTCCACATCGTGAGATCCGACAGCGGTCTGATGGGTGTAGAACGAGCGATGGAATTGCCCGTCTACACCTTGCTTTCCGGCCCTGCCGGTGGCGTTGCCGGCGCCGCACATGTGTCGGGGCTCGCCGGATTCCCCAATGCTCTGGGGTTCGACATGGGTGGCACTTCTACCGATGTTTCTCTTATTCAGGACGGTGAGCCCACCTCGTCCCGTCAAACCTCACTGGGTAGATACCCCGTTAAGATTCCGTCGATCGAAGTACACAGTGTGGGTGCGGGTGGCGGCTCGATCGCACACGTACCGATGACCGGCGCTATTCGCGTTGGCCCCGAAAGTGCCGGCGCTTTCCCGGGGCCAGCCTGTTATGGCAAAGGTGGTACTGCCGCCACGGTGACTGACGCCAACGTCGTGTTAGGACGACTCCCCGAATCTCTGCTGGGTGGCCGTATGCCACTGGACACCAAGGCAGCCGAGGATGTAGTTGGCGCCTTAGGACACCCGCTCAATCTTGACCTGTACGAAACCGCTCAGGGCATTATCGATATCGTCAATGAAAATATGTTTGGCGCTTTGCGGCTGACCACTGTTCAGCGGGGGCTGGACCTGCGCAACTTCAGTCTCGTGCCATTCGGTGGCGCCGGCCCTCTGCATGCGAATGCGCTGGCAATGCTTGGTCAATGCTACCCTATCATTGTGCCGCTGACACCCGGTGTATTGTCGGCGCTTGGTTTTCTCAATTCGAGTATCCGCCATGAAGCGTCTCGGACGTTGATCCGGAATCTCGATGATATAGAGCCGAACCGTATTGAACAGATCACATCACAACTCGAAAACAAAGTCGGGCAGTGGCTGAAAGAGGAAGGCATCGCCCTTACTGATCAGGCCATCCGATATGAGATCGACCTGCGCTACCTGCCTCAGGGCCATGAACTGTCGCTCATGTTTCAGGTACACGATCTAGAGAACAACCTACAGACGCTCAGAAGTCGCTTTGATACCCGGCATCAGGAACTCTACGGCTTTCAGGTTGAAAGCCCCGTCGAAATTGTCAACCTGCGGGTGATTGGAATCGGCCAGGTCGCGGACATCAAACCACCCAAGATGGTGGAGGAAAGCCCTGACGCGTCAGCGGCAATGACCGATGAACGACCGGTCTATTTTGACAAAAAATCCCATACAACTGCGGTCTACGAGCGGAATATTCTGAAAGCCGGCAACGAAATAGCCGGTCCCGCGCTGATCAGTCAAACGGACTCGACGACGCTGGTCCATCCGGACCATCTGGCCAGAATCGATGAATACCTCAATCTTGTTATCAGTCCGATAACCGAGTCAACGCAGGCGACACATTAGAGAGAAGACTGCCCGTGAGCAATAAATCTTTATCCCTCGATGAACTGGTCAGAGCCAATAAGGACCAGTTTGATCGGATATTCAGTCACCAGATGCAGCAGACGAACCTTCAGAGCGGCTTCGAAGCGATACGCAGTGAAACCGGCGTAGCGGGAGAAACACGACCGGTCGTCGCATCGGCTTCTGACAGCAATATCGTCAACATTCTAAATCAGCAATATGGCGACGACTGGTCGCACGAACTGATCGAACACACCACAACCGGTAATGAACTACGGGTCGTTTGCAGACTGCAGGCCGGCGGAATAACTCAGACACAGAGCGGCACTGCCCAGGTCAGCGGCAATATTGGCATTGCCGTACAACGCGCTACGAACAACGCTCTCGCGCAGTGTTACGCCCAAATCGACACCGCGAGCAGTAGCACCGCAAAGAAACAAGAGCCCCGATCTCCGGTCGGTGATGCCGCACCAGTGCGCGCGGCCGTTCCCACAGCCGCGATGCCTCTGCAGACAGGTCGTCGGGCCAGACCTGGCCAACCAATCGACGCCGTAACCCTGGATCTCATTGAAAACGCACTGAGAAATGCACGACATGAAATGGATGCTGTTCTTTTTCGCTCGGCGATGTCGCCGGTGATACGCGAACAGCATGACGAATTTTCCATGATTACAGACCCAAAAGGTCGAATGATCGTGGGTCAATTCGGGTCGTACGTGGCAGAAATGCTGCGGGAAAATCGGTTCGACCTGGCGCCTGGCGATATTATCCTGCAGAGCGATCCCTACCAGTGCGGCGGTGCAGTCAGTCATATCAACGACTGGCTCGTCCTCATCCCGATCTTCCACAATGATACTTTGGTCGGCTTCAGTTCAATGTTTGGCCACATGATGGACGTCGGTGGCCCCGCTGCAGGCAGCATGCCGACCACCGCGCAATCTATTTTCGGCGAAGGTATACGCATTCCGCCAATCAAGATCTATGACAGAGGTCAGCTGAATCAGGCCGCACTTGATCTTGTGCTGAACAATACCCGTACGCCTGACATGAACTACAGCGATCTGATGGCAATCATTGCGGGAAGTCGTACCGGTGAAAAGCGTGTGATCGAGATCTGTCAACGCTTCGGCACTGAAACATATTTCCAGGCTTGCGAGGAACTGCTATTGCGCACCAATCGGGCGATGCGCCAGCTGATTGTCCAGAACCTGTCGACTGAACCGAAATCGTTTGAGGACTACGTCGATGATGATGGGTGTGGGAATGGTCCATTTAAGCTCAAACTGACAGTCTGGCGCGAAGGTGAAGACGCCTACTTTGACTGGACCGGTACGTCGGATCAGGCACCCGGTCCAATCAATTTCTACCTGCACGAGGGGATGTTCAAGATGTTCATTGGCGTTTACATGATCATGGCGTTCGATCCTCAAATCCTGCTTAACGACGGGTTCTATGACCTGATCCATGTCAAGATGCCCAAAGGATCGGTACTGCAGCCTGAGTTCCCGGCTGCCCTGGGATGCAGGACCCACGCCCTGGCGCGCCAGTTCGATGTCCTCGGTGGCGCGCTGAGCCATAACGCACCGGAGATGGCGACCGCGGCCGGCTGCGGCTCGAGCCCGCATTTTCTATACTCTGGCGTCGCCAGCGACGGCGCTCCATTCCAGTTGATGGAGATCCTGTACGGCGGTATTCCCGGACGTCCGCTCGGAGACGGTATCGATGGGCACTCGTGGTGGCCTCTGTTTGAAAACATTCCCACAGAATACCTCGAGACCTACTTCCCGCTTGTGATCGAAAGTTACACCAGCATCTGTGACTCTGGTGGTGCGGGGAAGCACCGGGGTGGCAATGGTGTGGAAAAAATATACCGTATTCTCGAGCCGGGCGAGATCTCAATCCACGATGACCGCCACCAAAGTCACCCCTGGGGGATTCTCGGTGGAAAACCGGGCGCCTGTTCAGCAAAATGGCTCGTACAAGGCGATGGCGGCCGTAAGCCGCTACCCTCAAAGGTCGACCATGTCGGGGTTTACCCAGGTGATAAGATCATCTTCCAGACAGCAGGCGCCGGTGGCTGGGGTGACCCTTTAGAGCGAGATAGTGAGGCCGTCCAGAAAGATGTCGTCCGCCGACTCGTCACTATTGAAGTGGCACGGGAGGCCTACGGTGTCGTACTCGACCCTGCAACGCTACAGACCGAAACGAAGGAGACCGAGGCTTTACGCCAGAGAATCCGAAGCACACGAGGAGTGCCGACTGTCTTTGACTTCGGAAAGCAGGTTAAAGGAGAATTGGGATCAATGACGTCCTGACCCGAACAGCAGGTTAACAACCTACCAAGGCGTGAGAAATCAAGCGTAAAACATTAATGAATTCAAACCGGTAATACGACCCATGACAATAGAAACATTCATTACTCTGGTGATCCTGGCCGTTATCGCGGTCGCGATCTTCTACATCATCTCGGTCTGGGTGTACAAACGTGCCCCTGCAAACATGGGATTTATCCGCACAGGCTTTGGTGGCACCAAAGTCTGCTTTGGTCAAGGCGCTATGGTGTTTCCAGTATTCCACGAGATCACCTGGGTGTCGCTTGAGACCATAAAACTCATTGTCAGCCGTTCACGGGATCAAGCCATACTTACCGCCGACAAGATCCGCGTGGATGTGGTCGCCGAACTCTACACCCACGTTGGACATAGCGAGGATGACCTGCTGACTGCGAGCCGAAGCCTGGGAGAGAAAACCTTCGACGCCGACAATATCCGAAACCTGCTTGAAGCCAAGATTATCAGCGCCTTACGCAGCTATGCTGCCACGAAAACACTGACCGAGCTACATGAAAACCGGGATGTGTTTGCCAGGGACATCAAAGGCTACGTGCTGGAGAGCTTCAAGGTTAACGGACTTACTCTAGAAGAAGTCACCATCGTGACCATGGAACAAACAGGAAAAGAATACTTCAAGACCGACAATGTGTTTGATGCAGAGGGTCTGAAAATCATCACCGCCATCACGTCCAAAGCCAAGCGGGAAATCCACGAGACGGAAAAGAAAGTAAGTGTGGCTATCCGCCAGAAAGAACTTGATACGCAACTCGAACTACTCGAAATTGAACGCCAGGAAGCGTTTGCACGGGCTAATCAGGACAAGGCCGTCTCCAATGAACAAGCGCTCCGGGTCGGTGAGAAACAACGTTATGTGCTTGAACAGAAAATAGCAGTCGAGGAAAAGGAGATTCATAACGAGCAGATACTCGAACAGCTGCGCACAGAGCGCGATATTGCCCTTATCGAGGAGGCCCGCAAACGTGAAGTGGCGGAAATCGATAAGACGCGTATCACGGAACAGGAACGTCGTGACCGGGAGATACACCTGATCGGAAAAGCCAAGCAGGAAGAACTGGCCAATATCCAGCGGAATTTAGACCTCGAAAAGGCAGAAAAAGACCGACAGATCGAACTGCACGAGAAAGCCAAGGAGGAAGAACTGGCACAGATTCAGCGTGACCGTGCGCTAAATAGCGCGCTCAAAGACAAGGAAATCCAGTCGATCTCTAACGAACGTGAACGAGAGCAGGCTGAGATACAGCGACAAACAGCCCTTGCAGCCGAGGAGGAAAAAGCACGAGAACAACGGAATCAAGCCGCCGAAGCCGCTGAAGTAGCCATTCAGAAACAGAAGCTTGAGAGCCGCCTGGCCCTGCTTGAAGTGGATAAAGACGATGCGTTCGCATCAGCAGCTCAGGAAAAGGCTGTTGCGGAAGAACAGGCTCGTGTCCTCACTGAAAAGCAGCTTTTTCTCCTGGAGCAGCGCTGGCAGGTCGAGAAGGAAGAGATCCAAAAGGAACTTTCTGTGGAACAGGCACAGATCGACAAAGAATCTCAAGTACTGCTCGATTCTCAGAAGAAGGAAACTGCCGAGGTCCAGCGCTCACTGGCCCGCCAGCGAGAAGAACATGACCGTGAGATCGCCCTGGCCGCGAAACAGATGGAGCTAGAACAGGCTGAAGCCAAACGACTTGAGGCCACCGCAACAAGACAACGGGCCGAACACGAAGCCGAATCAGTTCGCCACGTGGCTGATGCAGAACGTCAGCGAATCATCGACCTGATCGAAGCAGAGAACAATGCTCGAACACGTCGAGTTGAGGAAGAAAACAAAGCGCAGATTTCAAAAATGCACATGCTGGCCCAGGCCGAAGCCAGAAATGAGGCCGCTCAGCGGGAAGCCGATGCCACACTAACCCGGGCGCGAGCTTCGAGTGAAGCCCAGCAGATCAACGCTTTAGGCATAGAAAAAGAAGCAGCCGCAAAAGGACGCGCAGAAATGGAGGTCGAACAACTGCGAGTTCAAAATACCCAGCGTATGTTAGAAGCAGAGGCCAGCGGTATTGAAGCCAAAGCTGACGCATTAAAGAAATACAACGACGCTACCATGTTTCTCGAGTTATCTAAAATGCATATCGAAGCTGAACGGCATGTGCGCAGCGACCAAGCCAAGGCCATGGGCAATGCCTTGCAGGGCGCTCAGATCCGCATGTACGGTGGTAGCGATGATGGCACCATCGACAGCATCCGCAGCCTGTTCACCTCCGGCTTCGGCATCGGTGAGGCCCTTGAGGGTCTTGCTCAGTCAATGCCTGAGGGTTTGCGGCAGCGATTTGCAGAAAACGGTATCCGCGGGCTCTTCGGTGCCCCGAACGGCTCCGGACGTTTCCAGCACGCAGTGTCCGAAATTGGAGAACTACTGGCCCAGACACTAAAAACAAAGAAAAGCAGGGAGACTGCCGGCTTCAACGATGCCATGTCGCAACTCAAAGAGGCAGCCGGGTCCGACAAATCTAAAGCAGAGGCGGTTTCGTTGCTGTCCGATTTCAACCAGGCTGGTGTATTTGATGATGTACCGTTCGAGACCGTCTGGAGTTTGTTGTTGGCCACCTCAAAAAGCGTCGGCTAACCCGCCGAGCGCGGTTACGCCGTCATGCCCGAGTACGACGTCGCCCTGACCGACGTCTGTAAGACTTTTCCCGGGGACACCCGGGCCGTGATCAATTTCACTGCTGAAATAGAGCATGGTGAATTCGTGGCCCTGCTCGGCCCAAGCGGCTGCGGTAAGACAACAATCCTACGGATGATCGGCGGCATCGAAGAAGTCACCTCAGGCACGATTTATCTCTCTGGTACGGACGTTACGGATCTACCGCCGTCGCAGCGGGACACTGCAATGATGTTCCAGAGTTTCGCTTTATTTCCGCACCGTACCGTTTTCCAAAACGTTGAATTTAGTCTCAAAATGCGAGGGCAATCCTCATCCGAAAGAGTAAAACCGGTCTGGGACATTCTCGACATGATCGGTATGTCCGACCTTGGGACCCGCTTTCCCCGCGATCTCAGTGGTGGACAACAACAGCGTGTTGCATTGGCAAGAGCGCTGATCAGTCGGCCTACCGTCTTGCTTCTTGATGAGCCGCTTGGATCGCTCGATTTCAGCCTGCGTCAGGCCATGATGGTAGAACTCAAAAAGATCCAGCAAAACTTCGGGATGACATTTGTAATGGTTACGCACTCACAACAGGAAGCGTTATCGATGGCCGACAAAGTCATCGTCATGAGTGATGCCGTAATCCAGCAGATCGGAACGTCTCGGGATGTTTATGAAAGACCTAAGACAAAATTTGTCGCTGAGTTCATCGGTAACAACAATCTTTTTTCAGGGACGGTACGATCACGAAGTGGATCAGTTGTCATCCTACAGCGGGATGATCAATTGTTCTATATCGCCGAGCATGGTTTTACTACCGACATAAGGATCGGCTCCGAAGGATTTTTTTCTGTCCGTGCCGATAAGATGAATACCAGTCAACATAAAGACATGGCTAATCAGATCACCGGCAAATACATTGCAACCGAATATATTGGTTCACTTGAAACCGATGTATTCGAAGTTTCCAACAATCACTTCGTGCATGTGGAACAACACAGGGATGCGGTCAGACGGAACTATTCTTTGGGTCAGCAAGTTGAGATCTTCTGGGCGGCCGGCGATGGGGTTCTTCTGACTAATATGTAGTTAAAAAGCACAATACTAGTTATCAATGTGCAGAGGATTGTTAGTACTTTTAGTAGCAAGTAGCAGTGCGGCTGGCCCAATAATTAATTTAGTGGGTCCTGCGATAAAGAATACTGTAAATCACCAAGAATAATCCGATCATCAGCAACGAAAATATGGTCGAGGCTGTACCTAACGCGAATAGGGTCGGGCGAATTCTCTGCGTCATTGAAGCATTGATATCCAACGGCAGCGTGTTGAACTCTCCAGCCAGCAATGTTGTTCTTGCAAATTCATCATAGGACAGGGTGAAGCCAAACAACCCGGCAGCAACTATTCCAGGAAGGATTATTGGGAAAGTGATCTCCTTAAATACCGTCCATTCATCGGCACCCATGTCACGAGCTGCTTCTTCCAGGCTGACATCGAATCGATTGAACACAGCCATCATCACCAAGAACCCAAATGGCAGTGTCCATACAACATGAACACCAAGGCCTGAAGACCACCACGCTGCCGGTATGCCGACCTCTCGCAGTAAGGTCGCTAGGCCGAGACTTAAAAGAATACCTGGCACCATCAAGCCTGACATCACTGTATAGAAAAGAACATTAGATCCGAAAAACCGTTTACGAAATGCCATTGCCAACATGGTCGAGAAAAGTGCTGTAATGACCATGACTATCAAAGCGAGAATTAGCGAACGCAATAATGCACCCTGCATATCGCCCACTACTGATGGTTCGACCAATTTCTGCCACCAGTAGAAACTCGAACCTCTCATCGGAAAACTTGTACCACCACGTCGACCCTGAAATGACAATATAAACATGGCTATCATCGGCCCATATATAAAAATCAAAAACAGTCCGTAATAACCACTGAAAAGTGTGGTGCCCAATGCCTGTTTTCGTTTTTGCTTGCTCCAGCGTGCCATGATTACAATTCCTTTCGAATATTCACCAAGCGAAGAATAATTACTACGCCGAGCATCATTGCGAGCATCAACATAATTGCGTTTACAGCGGCAAAAGGGTAATTCGCTATCGCATAATAATTCAATATGACGGTACCTACAGTACTGGTCTTGCCACCAAAAACTACCACAGCTGTCGCAAATTCGCCCATAAGCATTACAAAAATAAAAATCATTCCGATGGCGACACCAGGAAGAGACAGCGGCAGAATGATCTCCCGGAATATTTGAAACGCCGTTGCACCCATATCACGCGCAGCCTCGATAATATCTGTATCAATCTTAGCCAATGAAAAGAAGATGGGGCCAACAGACAAAACCACATAGAGCTGAGTCAAAGCAGTGGTGTAACCAAATTCCGAGTAAAGAAGAAAATCCACTGGTTTATCAACAAGGCCGAGAGAGAGTAATAATGAGTTGAGTAAACCTCGTCTGCCAAGCATTGGCAACCAAGCAACCGCACGGATCAGATAGCTGGTCCAAAAAGGCACCATGCACACCATAAACAGTGCCATCTGCCACTTGAAACTAGTTACTCGCCGGGCGAGAAAGTAAGCAATTGGATAGCCAGTCAACAGGCACAGCACCATAACTTCCAAGGTATAAGCAAAGGTGCTACCCAGAGTGCGAATAAACACACTGAGTTTCAAAAAGTTTCGGTGTTCTGGATCAAAAAATCCCTCCGAAGAAAAATATTCACCATAATTTCCGATATTAAAACCAGGCTCTAGCCCATAACCCGTTGAAGTCCACAAACTGAAAACAAAAATACTGATAAGTGGTATCACCAAGAAAATCAATAACCAGAGAACACTCGGAGCGACCAACCATGACACTGGAAAACCTTCCACACGCTGGCGACGTGAACTAGCATTTGGCAATGCCTGCTCGGTTGGCTCAGGTTGAACTCCAACTAGACCTGGGTGGTTTGATGAAGTTACCTGACCCATGACTCACCTAGCTCTACTTTCACGAGTAAATTGATCGACAATAGAAATGACACGGAAACAAGATGCTTAAACCTGTTCTTCATTATCTCTCTTAATCATTCTGTGATACCACATTCCACATTATTTTGAAAAGTCCGGTAGAAAAAAAGCGGCGCCTCAACAGCCCAGCTGAACAGGCCAAATTGAGTCGCCGCTTGCAATTTATCTCCGCTTGCGGACGTTAGTCGCGTGTCACCTCAAAATCAGTGCTACTGACTGTGTATAAATCACTTCAAGCGTTCATTGGTGCGGAGGAACAACATCAAGCGGTCAGGAATTCAGTCCAGCGCTTAACCAAATAGTCGTTCTCTTTCATCAACGAATTCCAGACACCGATGTTAGAAAAGCGGTCCAAGTAAGACCCACCGTCGCGTACTTCCCCCTTTGGCACCAATGGATTACCAAACGGATCCATAAGCTCTTTCGCTGCCGCCTTACCCATGTACCAGTAGTCCCACTCTTCAGGCTCGAGGTACTTTTTAACATTCTCAGTTGGAGACATGTAGTATCCCTGACGGGCAACGAATGCCCCTGCCCATCCCTCCAGCCACCAATTGATGTACTCATAAGCTTGATCGAGCTTCTTGCCGGATACTTTGTTCGAGATCGAAAGCCCACCATGCCAACCTCGGTAACCTTCTTTGAGATCTGCATAGACACAGGGGACACCTTCAGCACGGATCGCCGTCACCGCTGGCGACCACAAACTCTGAACAACAACTTCGCCCGATACCATGAGGTTGACTGACTGTCCAAACGTTTCCCAGAAGGCCCTAAAATGGCCTTCGCGTTTCTTCTCAATGAGAAAATCCATCAAAATATCGATTTCCCCGCGTGTCATATCACCTTTGTCTCCAAACTTGACCAGACCTATGGCCTCCGCTCCCATCGCTGCATCCATCACTCCGATTTGCGGCACGTTCAGCAGTGCAACGCGACCCCGGAACTTCTCGTCAAAGAGCGATCCCCAGCTCTCCAGCTTTCCACCGGTCTCTTCCGGGTTGTAGCCCAGGGTGTCCGCATTGTGCCAAGTTGGAACAGCCGATACCCAGCGTGTCGGACCCTCAACCAAGTCACCACTTTCGTTAAGCCACAACTTACGGAAAGGTGCATCACCGTCACCTTCCTTAGAATCAGGCGTCAACTTACCGGTCTTGCTCAGATCAGAGATCGAATCCCATTCTTTGACCCGCGTCGTATCTGTTGGATGCCAAACTTTTGCGGGAATAAACACGTCGAAGTCATTGTAGTAACCTTCAGCGATATCGTATTGATCGTTCTGGTTCAACATCTTCCCGAACATAGCGCCATAACCAAGCGCCTGACCACGAATCTCAAACCCCAGATCCTTCGACGCCTGACTTTGAATCTCGTTGATGATGCTGACACCAAGTCCAATGGTGCGCAAAGGTTCATTTCCCGTTGATATGTACGGGAAACTGGCTGCCACGGTGCCCGCAGCCACAGCTTTTGCCGTCGTCCCCATAAACTGCCGGCGGGTTACTGCGGAACCGCTTTTAATTGCAGTCCGCTTTTTAATATTATCTACCATCTTCACTGTCCTCCATAGTTTACTGCGTTGAGTCTGTTACATCGGCAATCAGAACTCTGTTCCGTACCGACACCCCCATCCTGCCGTCTATCCTACATCTCTTTACATCCATTCTGCCCAGCCTGCCCCGGTACTGATCAGGCGTGAGCCGGTCGTATCAACTTCAACAACCAGAAAATAACACAGAAAATGCCCGTTATGGTCACCAAGGCAATGGTTGCGGCAATTCTTTTGCCAAAATTTGAATCGAACGCGTAGCCGTTCTGGAGTAAATACACGCACAAGTTTTGAACAGCCTGCAGAGTTGCTCCGCCACTCAGCAAAATAACGATAAATGTTGAACCACGAAGAGAAGTTAAAACCATTGATTCAACACTGCGCTGCTGAACGATATGAACTTTGTAAGCATGCCAGTGGAACGTGCAAAACCCGATGATGCCGATGATGAGGGCAACCCAGAATATCGCATTACTGTAACTGACCCCGGTTAACACCAAGGTGAACAGATCTTCAAACGGCTGGAAGAAATACAAAAAAATCAATACCAGTATGAGCAGGAGAAATCCTACTAACGTCCAGAACCACTGCCATCCTGCCATCGCCACCTCACCTGCACGTCTAACTCAGTCTAAAGCCTCAGCCTTACCTGAGACCTGCTCTATTCTTGATTCCCCCCACAATTATTTCCCCGCGAGGGCCTTAGTAATCTGACTCAAATTGGACCCGATTACAAGCGACAGGGCAGTGCTTTGCCGGCATCGCCATCCCTTAGGGTGCGGCACCCAATAACAGGATACCGTAAAGAACGATAAAAACTGTGTCGCGAACCGCACCACCACCCTGCCTTTGCGACCCCCGGGTGGCGATCAAAGCAATGATCTCAATGACCATGAATAGGATTGCCAGAATGGCGAACGGCCAAACCGAAGACCACCAGGGTAGGGTCTCAACTACATCCTCGACTGCATGAACCCATTGCCAAATGTAGAGCAGAACGGGTGTCAAAGCAAAATAGCCGTAGGCAACGAGAAAGCGGTATCGAGTAACCTTCCGATCCACCAGCCAGAACACAAAAAAGAAAAGAACCAGGTTCAAAAGATCCCAAAACAAAGCATTGTAGGACTCGGCTGCAGCGAACTGGATCAGATTTAGGAAGCCAAGAAACACAAGAAAAACTGCTGCATCACAAAATACCCATTCTCTGAACGGTTCACCTTTAGCCTTGATCGACCAGGCTCGTGTTGCTTTGTCGAACAACAGAACCAGTGCCACACCCAGAACAGCCGGATAGATCAGACTGGCCATCAATCGATACTGGCCGACCGTGTCCACATACACCCAGTTCAGGACCAGAAACGCCAACACCAAAACGAGTAAGCCAAGTAAACGAGTACCAGCCGGTGTCTGGACAGGATCAGGCGCCGACGAAGCCGAACCCGACTCGGTTGCAGCCACTGGTTTGTCCGTCCGACGACGAGCAAACATACCGATCACAAACGCGACCAATGCCCCCAGGCCGACGACCATCATCGCCACCAGAAAGATCATCGATCGGGTCCCTCCCCGCCAGGCAGTCTCGTGTGCTATTCCTGAGGGGTACAGAAAAACAATCACCACGATCACTGCAACAACCAGTGCAACCAGTGCCAAAACTGCGAGTAGGTATTCAAACCAGCGTTGACCTGAGGAAGGCCCGCTTCCAGAGGTGGTGTCGACAGATAGCCCTTCTTTATTGCGTACCACAAGATAAATGACGAATACAACCACGCCAATCAGGGCGAGAGCGGTCATCACCAGGACAAACGTCAGCGGTTGTGTTTCCAACAGCGTAACTCCGAATTAGTAACGCAGCATCAGTCCAACAGTATTGGGCACCCACTCAAAATAGAATTATCAGTCGTTTTGCAGAAGTTTTTGTGCACATTTAACAAAGCTCTGTTCAGCCGCAGTCTGTAGCCGCTTCCCAGCAGAATAACCCGCCCCGGCATGTTCATGTGTGCCGGTCTCGCTGGCATAGGCCCCGTTGGCCCGCAATTCGCCTCGCACCTCGGTCAGGCTACGATTTGACGTATGGTAGACAATGTCGAAGCTCCAGTTGTCCCCGAACGTACCACGCAACTGGGAGATCGTCGACGCCACAGTCTGATCGGCTTCAAGAGACTTTGCGGGCTGCACAGGCTCGGATACCCGGGCACCAACACGGTCGCGCTGGGCGGGTGTCTCCCTGGCTACTTGTTGCACCTTGCGCTCTGGCGCTGAAGTGGTCGCCAGCGGTTGGCTGCGCATCTGCGTCCGTAGCGATTCTGTCGCAGACTCGTCCACGGTTTCCGTGGTGAGATCTACGACCACGCCGTACGCTTTTCTCGCGTGTTCAACCGTGCAGAAATCATCCAGAACGTCTTCGAGTACCTGACTTGCCGGGCGTTCGAGCGGATCGCCATAACCACCGCCGCAGGGTGCATAAAACGCATGCACATCGCCAGCATTGATTTTGATGCCCGAAAACTTGGCTGGCATATCCTGGATATTATCGGGATCTGACACATTGTAGATCTCGACTTTGCCGGTTGCACCTGGCCCACCACCAAAAATACCCCAGGGGACATCGTGGTGCCTTTCGTTCTCGTGGGTAATAAATGCGTCAGTCAGAACGCGCTGCGACTTCACGACACCGATCCCACCCCGGTAACGGCCCGCACCGGGCAATACGTCGTCACGCAATTCGTACCGATCACAGATCATTGGCAGGTGAATGGCCAGGTCTTCGAGGGGATTATTCCGGGTATTGGCCATCAGGTTATCAATACTGTCCGGACCGTCAGATCGCGGGCGTCCACCGTAAGCCCCTTCGTTTACCTCCAGGAAAACCCAATAATCACCAGACGGCCGGATACCGGAGTACGACACAAATGACAATGATGCCGAACTGCCAGCGATAATCTCATCCGGCAGGACAGGTGCCAGTGCCTTATAGATCAGATCGATCATGCGATTGCACTGCGTAAATCTGGCCTCAGCTGCCGCAGGAAACTTTGGATTGAAGATTGAGCCCTTGGGCGCGATCACTTTGATCGGTCTGAAAGACCCTTCATTTGAGGGTACCTCGATCTCGGACGTATGCGCATCAAGCAGCAGGGAGCGAATTGCGCAAAAACACGCCACTTTCGTCGATCCGTCAAAAGGCACATTAAAACCCGTTTCCACCTGGTCGGCCGATCCTGTGAGATCAATTTCTATGCCATCGCCCTGGATCCGGACGCACACCTTGATTGGCAGCCGGACACCTCTGTTTTTGCCATCATCGTCAAGAAAGCCTTCGGCACGGTACTCACCGTCCGGTATTGTTTCAATCTTCTGCCGCAGTATTCGCTCGGTGTAATCCATCAGCTGCTGCGTTGCTGACAGTATCTGGTCTTTGCCGTAGCGTTCCATCAGTTCAACAAACCGTCGCACGCCCAACTTCGCCGAGGCGATCTGGGCTTCGATATCGCTCTGTAGCTGTTTCGCCGCCCGGCTGTTTCGACCCAGGAACTCCCACATGGCCTCATTGCGAACACCTTTCTCGTACAGCTTGGTACCGGCAAATAACATGCCTTCGGCAAACACATCTGGAATGTCGATAATCAGACCCGGAGTTGCCGCCCCGATATCCAGGTGATGAGCCGTGTTCGCCGCGAACCCGACCAACTCTCCCTTATAAAAGCAGGGAATAACGATCGCGAGGTCTGGCGAATGGCTGGCACCATAGTAAGGATGGTTATGGAGAACGACATCGCCTTCGTTCCAGGTGCCCCCCTGCAGGGTTTCCTGAATGCCATATAAGTATCCCGGTAGAGATCCTATATGCAGTGGTGTTGATTCGGATTCACACAGGGTATTGAAATCGGTATCGAAAAGACCTGCCCCAAGGTCTTGCGACTCACGAATGATCGATGAGAACGACATCCGGTACAGAATATGGCCCATCTCCTCGGCGATGGTATCCAGCGCCCCGCTGATAACCTGCAGAGTGATCGGATCGAGTTCGTCTGACGGCATAGTGTACTGTCTCGCTAGCGGACTTTAATTGCTGCGCTCGATTGTCAGGTTTCCGAATTCCCCAGTCTGTGCGACGTACCCGGGAGGAATCAGAATGGTCGAGTTGTGCTGAATAATGATGGCTGGCCCCGAGACCGCATGACCGGCCAGGAGTTTGTTTCGATCGTAACGCGGCGTCTGAAGAGTTTGCTTGTCGTCGAAAACGGTCTCCGCATGATAAAGCAGCGCATCCTCGGGCGTGTTCGCCGTACCGGCCTGATCCAGAGGCGATACCTCCAGCGGCGTCACCCGCTCCATGCCAATGACACGGATTGTGATCAGCTCGACTTCACCATCTTCAAAGGTATAACCATAATCCAGGTGATGTTGAGCATGAAAACCCTCGACAATTTTAGAAATGTTCTCTGGCACGATATCGATATCTGGAATTGGCGCGCGCAACTCAAAACCTTGTCCGTGATAACGACATTCCGCGATACGCTGAAACTCCTGACGAGCCGTAGGTACGCCGTCCTTCTCGAGGTCCCGACGGCATTCAGATACCAGTTCTTTGACTAGACTGTTAATTCGGTCACTCGTCTCAGTCGAGGTATTAGAAAGTGATGTAATCAGCGAGCGGGCGTGCTCGTACTGCATATCGGTCTGTAAAAGCCCCATGGCGGCGGTGATGCCCGGTGCCACAGGGATAATGACATTTTTTGCAAATACGGCCTCTGCAAGGGCCACACCGTGCAGCGGTCCGGCCCCACCGAACGGCAGCAGTGAAAACTCACGGGGGTCCACACCCCGGGCAACTGAATTAGACCGAATCGCCAGTGCCATATTTGAATTAATCACCTTGATGATCCCCAGTGCTGCGTCAGTCACTGAGATATTAAGTGGCCGGGCGATCTTGGTCTCAATCGCGCGCTGTGCCAGGTCTCTATCCAGAGGCAGATCCCCGCCCAGCATCTTGTCCGTATCAAGTCGCCCCAGAACCACCTGGGCATCGGTTACCGTGGGTTCCTCTCCACCGCTGCCATAGCATGCAGGACCCGGGTCGGCCCCGGCAGAGCGTGGCCCGACATGGAAGCCACCGGCGGAGTCGACGTAAGCGACCGAACCGCCACCTGCGCCGATCGTAACTAGATCAATCATCGGGACCAGTATCGGATGGCCACTAACATAGGAATCGCGGGCATTCATGATCTTGATCTGACCGTCAGGAATCGTGCTGATGTCTGCGGAGGTGCCGCCGATGTCTACCGTGATCATGTTGCGGCTGCCGCACCACAGCCCCTCCGATTTCCCCCCAATCACTCCCCCCGCGGGGCCCGACATCAACATGGTCACCGCACGTTGCGAACAGGCCTCTACCGTGGAGATGCTTCCATTGGACTGCATCACCCGGAGATTGGCTCGGTATCCCTGGCCAATGAGTTTTTCCCGAAGATTGTTTAGGTAATAAGTAGTACTCGGCCCTACGAACGCGTTCATCGCTGCAGTGGAAAATCGCTCGTACTCACGCAGTACATTGGCGACATCCGAGGAGGTGCAGACGAAGGCTCCAGGCATTTCCTGCTCGACAATCACCTTTGCCTGCCGTTCATGGACGTCGTTTAGAAATGAAAACAGGAAACCGATGACCACGGATTCGATACCACGCTTTTTGAACAACGCAATCGCTTCGAGCACTTCATTCTCATTCAGAGGTTCCTCGATCTCGCCTGTAGGCGGCAAGATGCGTTCCGTGACCGCTATACGGTTGCGCCGCTTGACCAATGGACGGCTCTGCCAAGGGACATCGAAATGAAGAGAAAAATTGTGTGGTCTCTTGTGCCGGCCAATATGAAGGATGTCTCTGAAATTTCGGGTAGTGATCATTCCCACCTCTGCCCCATTGTGTTCAAGGGTGACGTTGGTAGCGACCGTGGTTCCATGAACGATCAGATCAATCTGATCTGAGTTGACGCCAGCCTGCTCGCAAAGTTCGGACAATCCTTTCAACACACCTTCGGACTGGTCATGAGGAGTGCTGCTGACCTTGTGGAAATAAACCCCGTGATCGGCCTCCAAAACCAGATCTGTGTTGGTCCCGCCCACGTCAACGCCAACTCTAGCCATGACGCACTACCCGGAAGCTCACGGTTAATAAAATGAGGTGGCATTTACTGTTCATGACGTACCCGACAACAATTCTCCTTCAGCTCGATTTATCAAGGTTTCCCAGATAACGCAACACATTCTCCAACGGCTCTACATCACCGAACTTGGCATCAATATCAAACAGGTTCCATTCGGTCACGGCAGGTACCCGGTCTCCGACCGCTTCACGCACAATGATCGGTCGAAATCCTTCGGCGATGGCATCTTCTGTAGTGTGCCGTACACAACCCGCCATGGTCACGCCAGTAATAATCACCGTATCAACATCATGCGCACGTAGAAATCCGGCCAAATAGGTTCCATGAAATCCACTTGCCCGTTTTTTTACGATCACTAGTTCATCGCCCCGAGGCGCAATCCGCTCGTCGATGGCACAGGTCTCGGTCCCAGCCTGCAACAACTCTACCGGAATTTTTTTGTGCCAGAGTCCCATGTCGGAAGGATGTCCGCTCGTGACATCATACGCAGTGGTCGTATAGACAATTGGTATACCGGCTCCACGAGCTGCCTTGAGTAGTGCTTGTGTCGACGGGATGATCACATCCATGTTGTCGCAATAAAACACGTTACCCGGTCGTGTCCAGGCATTGGCCAAATCAATATTGAGCAGCGCGGGCCGCTCTCCATACCCAATTCGGCGCTGAAAGCCCCGCTCCTGGTATAGCGCAGAATCAATCGCAAATATTTTGTCTAATGCGTCCTGAATTTCGTCTGACATCTGTCACTCCCAGAGAATAAATCAACTGACAATCACGAGCCCCTGTACCACAGCGTCAGGTGACCTGGTCAGTCTAACGCCGCAGGCTCGCGGCAACCCATCCTCTGAACAAGCCGCGCAGTGCATGATCAGTATACAACAGCGGCTTGAATATTAAGTCCTTACGGACCTACCTGACATCGCCAACGCCAACACAGGTGGTTGCGATATCTACGCGGTACAAAAGTCGTTAGGGCATCATCTCCCCAATCAGGGGTAAAACTTCATCTGCAAACGCAGCCAGGTGGTCAAGTCGTTCCTCGTAGGGTCCTACAAGATCCAAGATGATATAACGAGCCCCCGCCTCGTAAAATTTCTGGAGGCTCTGTGCAATCTGCTCCGCAGTGCCCAACGCACAGTAACGCTCAGCGGCCCGACGAAAATCCATGTTGTAACGAACACTCAGGCTTTTGACCGCAGCATTCAGTGCGGTCTCGTAATCCTTATCCAGGCGTGCAAACAGCAGATGGGCCGACACAAACTGTTCAATCGACCGTCCTGATCGATCGTACTCCACCTGAATCTTGTCCAATGATTCGCGGTACGTGTCTGGCGTCACCACATAGCTCATCCATCCATCCGCCATCCGTGCCGCACGTCGCAACGCCGGATCCGATCGACCACCCAGCCATATTGGCGGACCACTGAGCTGACATGGTGCCGGTTCCATCTGGATATTCTCAAATTGAAAATGTCGGCCGGAATGACTTACCCTTTGTCCGCTCCAGAGCTTACGCATGACTTCAATTGATTCACTTAAACGACTGCCGCGTTCAACTATGGGTACGCCGGCAACGCTAAAGTCACTTTCAAACTCCCCACCTACACCCAAGCCGAATATAAACCGACCATTGGAAAGTAAATCCAACGTAGCAATCTGTTTGGCTGTCGGTCCTGGATGCCGCAAGGGTTGAAGAAATACCGCAGTCCCGATCTTGAGACGGGTGCTGAAAACCGCGGCCTGTGCCAGTTGCACCACCGGATCGAGTATAGGCACAGCAAACGCCAGGTGATCTCCAACCCATATTGAGTCAAATCCTAGCTGGTCGACCAACTCAACGACGTCACGACCGTCGTCCAGTGTCGGTATCCACGGCTTGGTCGATGGTTCAGTGCGCCGATGAATCGTCTGGACGCCCAGTGTCAGGCCTTCCGCAAGTGGTAACGGCATGAATTTTTCTCCTTTTCCAACAATCCAGTTGATTTTAACAAAGCGAACCTCTCCATAAATAGCCGACTTGATCGACACGGCAAGATCATCTAGCTGTAAAGGCACTACTGCAAGGCTGTACATCACTTGACGCGAGGCCTCGGGCCTGCAAGGCTTTACCGACTTAAATAAAGGTACTTACTTCATGGCAACTACTGAGCTACACATTGAAGACCCCTACAACGCGATGATCCCCGGTAGTAACATTTGTATCGGTGGCAAACAGGACCAGCCCTTAAGTAATCTTCGTTTTGTTGTGAAGGACCTGTTTGACGTCGCTGATATGCCTACCGTAGCGGGTAGTCCAGACTGGCCAAGCACAAGGCCTGTGCCTGATGAACATGCCGCAATTGTCACCCAACTACTAGATGCAGGTGCCAAACTCATTGGCAAAACTATCACTGATGAGATTTCACTGGGGATTTTGGGCGAGAACAAATTCGATGGGACGCCCGAAAATCCGGCCTGCCCTGGTCGCGTTCCGGGTGGATCATCAGCTGGATCTGCGGCAGCGGTCGCAGGCGACTATTGTGATTTTGCTTTGGCCTCTGACACGGGAGGGTCCGTACGTGTGCCAGCCAGTTTTTGTGGAATCTACGGTATCCGACCAACCCACGGTCGCCTGAACTTGGATGGACTGATGCCGCAGGCTCCTTCATCCGACACCGCTGGTTGGTTTGCACGCAGTGCGGAGACCCTCTCTCGAGTTGGCCGCGTGCTTTACCAAGAAGATATTCCAGATCGTCTTAACCATCGACTGCTGATCGCACGTGATGCTTTCGCTTATAGCGGCAGCGAAACTCAAACAGCGTTGGCACCAGGACTAAACCGCCTCAGCAAACTATTTAGAGAAGTCACTGAAGTTGATATGGCGCTGAATGGACTTGATCAGTGGTCCGAAGCACAAAGAACAGTCCAGGCTGCCGAGTTCTGGCAGACCTTTTCGGATTGGATCGACCGCCACAACCCCAGAATGTCCTATTCTGTCGCACGAAATCTATTCATCGCATCCAAAATAGAATCGTCGGTGCTTGAATCAGCACAACTAGTGAAACAACAGGCGACCGAACGAATGAAATCACTGCTACCCCGTGGAACACTGCTGTGCCTGCCCACAACCCCATTCTGCGCCCCTCGCGTTAATCTACCAATTCATGAGACCGACGCACTTCGTCTACAGATTTCTGTATTGTGCTGCCATGGCGGCCTCACCGGTGTACCTCATGTCTCGATACCCGGTGCTACCACCGGACCAGATCATGCACCGATCGGCCTGTCTATCATCGCTGGACATAATTACGATACTGACCTTCTTGCAGCCAGCCTAGCACTGGAGGCACAACATGACTGAAGACCTTGAAGTCAACCGCCCGGAAGTCGTGGATGAGATAACCCTACTGTTCGAGGCCTACGAAGCGGCCCTAGTCGACAAAAATATTGAAGTCCTGGATAACACTTTCTGGGACAGCGAACACACAATCCGTTACGCCATGCACGAAAACGGCTACGGATTTGATGAGATCCATCGACACCGGGTTTCGAGAAAGAAGGGGCCCGGCATCAAAGAAGAGCGACGACGGTTGGAGATTCTGACGCTGGGCGATCGCTTTGCGACGGTCAACCTTGAGTTCAAGATCAGAGGGACAAAAGACATCGGTAGACAAAGCCAGACGTGGATCAAGTTCCCCACTATTGGCTGGAAAGTGGTCACAGCGCATGTCTCGACAATGGAGAAGCACCCCCGCTGGTAAGATCACGGGCTCTCTTAACAAGCAACCCTTCACAATTCCACCGAAAATGACAGAAAACGCATCAACCTGGGAACCGGCACACAACGTTTCCGCCGCAATCACCACACGCCACTCCATCCGGAACTTCCTGTCGACTCCTATCCCTCGGGAAGCTATCGAGGAAATCCTCTCAGTTGCCCGGCGCGCGCCGAGTGGCACCAATATGCAGCCCTGGTGGGTGTATGTCGTGACCGGTGATGGGAAAAACAAATTGTCTGCCGCACTGGCCAAGGCCCATGACGTCGGTGCTTCTGCCTGGACGCCGGAGTACCAGTACTATCCTAGCGATTTTCAGGAACCCTATAAGTCAAGACGGCGAAAAGTAGGCTGGGATTTGTATGGTCTGCTGGGCATTGAGCGTGGCCAAAAAGAAAAAATGCATCAACAGCATGGCCGAAACTTTCGATTCTTCGACGCTCCGGTAGGCCTGATGTTTACGGTCGACCGGGAGCTGAAAATCGGCAGCTGGCTGGACTACGGCATGTTTATTCAAAACGTGATGCTGGCAGCCAGAGAAAAAGGGCTTCACACCTGCCCTCAGGCAGCATTTACCGGTCATCACCAGGTCATCCGTGACTGTCTTCCGATGCCGGATGAACAATCCCTGGTGTGCGGGATGTCACTGGGCTATGCTGACCCTGATGCCATCGAGAACAGCCTTATCACTGAGCGGGAACCCGTTGATTCATTTACCCGCTTCATCGATAGTTAAGCTTATTCTGTCGCCGGAGGTTGCCTATGCCTGACAAAAGACCCGCCGCCACTCCGACGGTGCAAATCGACAATGACAACACCATTGTCACGGAATGGCGCTTTCCACCGCACGGAGAAACCGGCTGGCATGTGCACCAGTACGACTATGTTGTTGTTCCTCTAGTCACTGGCGAACTGCAGCTTGAAACACCGGATGGGGAGCACCTGGCTGAACTGGTCACCGGTCAAGCCTACGCACGCAAGGCCGGTGTCGAGCACAATGTGATCAACAACAACGATTTCGAATTCGTATTCATAGAAATTGAACGCAAATAACCCAGGTCATACAACTGAGCAAGGAATTCACCATGACGGATACCGTACCCACACAGACCTATTCTGAACTAAACGCCCTGCGCACGTTCATGGGAAAACCTTCCGAACTTGCGACCAAAAAAAGCATCACCCGGCTTGACAAACACTGTCGTGAATTCATCAGTCGATCACCATTCGTCTGCATCGGCACGACCGATGGCACCGGCAAAGCCGACGTGAGCCCCAAAGGTGACCCACCCGGGTTCGTACAGGTACTGGACGATAAAACACTCTTTATCCCGGACCGCCCGGGCAACAACAGAATCGATTCAATGTCGAACCTACTCAAAGATCCGGCCATCGCCTTACTATTTCTGATACCCGGCTTTGACGAAACACTCCGAGTTAATGGCAAAGGCACCGTAATTCGTGATGAAACTCTCAACGCAACCAGCACGGTTAAAGGCCGGTCACCCAAGATCGGTATCAAGGTGCAAGTTGATTCCGCATTTCTGCATTGCGCGAAAGCGCTCAAACGATCCCATTTGTGGGACCCCAAAAGTATTCAGAATCGGCAAGAAATGCCCAGTCTGGGTCGAATGATCATCGAACAGACCACACCGCCCGGCACAACGGCCGATCAGGCGGATATCTCAGATGCCGATGACCACGTCCAAGAGAGTATCCGTTCGCATTTGTATTGACGGTCTCTGCGGGTGCCCCCGCTGACAGTGAGGCAACAGACTCAATCAGGTCATACCTTCAAGCTTCTGGATCTTCTCGACCAGACCTGGCGGGAAATCACATTTTTTCTGCTTGCCGTAGTCGAAACCGACAATGACCGCCTTACTGTGGGCCGCAACCTTCTGATGATTACAGCTGAACACAACATGCTGTATGACAAAATAATCTTTTCCCAGCTCAATGACTTTTCCACCCACCAGGACTTTATCCGGCCAGGTCAGGGGTAGACGAAAGTTGCAATCTATAGACTTGAGTATGCCGGTTCTACCCGATTGCGCACCCATCGATTGCAGTTTCACTTTCTCGAAATACCCAAACCGGGCCGTCTCCATCCAGCGGACATAGACGGTGTTGTTAACGTGCTGCATCGAATCCATCTCGCCCCACACGACCGGCAGTTCTACCACCACCGGGAAAGTATCGTAAACCGCCTGTTCGCTGAATAATTCCACAACTAATAAGATTTAAGTTCGCACTCTGACTATTTCAAATGCAATCTGTACTATTGCGGACAAATCTCGCACAGCAGCTCGATATTGCGCCGGCCCTCTTCGCCGGACACCTCTGGGTCCCGACCGTCTTCGATCGCAGAAACAAAGTCTGCAATCTCACCGGCGTAGGGATTGACTTCGGTAAATGTAATCTGACCGCTGTCAGTATCAATCCGGCCCCCTCCTCCTCGGCCAATAGTTTCGGAACAGTAGGCATAACCTGTGGTGCCACAGATTTCACCGCGATTGGGTGCCGCAAACAGGGCCGATGACACAAACTGGGCCACAGCACCGGATTCGAACTGAAGACTGACCGCGGCGGATTCGTCGTGGGCACTGCCCAGCACATTTCGGGTGATGGTGCTCGCGACCTCTGTCACCTCACCGCACACCGGCACCAGCATCCAGCGCAACCAGTCTAGGCTGTGTGTTCCGACGCCAGCCAGGCTCCACCAGCGCCCAACTTCATCGTGGGCCCGCCAGTTGGCCGCGTTGGATGCTTGAAATGTCCATTGCGCACGCGCATGACGGATATCACCGAAGTCACCGGCATGTACGCGCGCAGCAAGTTCCCGGTGACCCAGGTGCCATCGTAAGTGGTAGGCAACGCCCAGTCGAACATCAGCGCTTCGGCATGCCTGGATCATGGCATCAGCATCTTCGACAGTAGTGGCCATGGGTTTTTCCACCAGAACGTGCTTACCCGCAGCTGCTGCTGCTATGGTTTGCTCGGCATGCAGCTTGTCTGGTGTAGCAATCACCACGGCATCGAGGTCTGGATCAGATAGAAAATGCTTCAGGTCATCGAAAGCCGGCGTCGGGGAAGCCGCGTCGTGCTCTTGTGCAAAGCGGGCGGCATTCGCCTTATCTCGGCTGAGCACGCTCCACAATGTGGCGCCATCAACTTCACCGATGGCTGGCGTCAGTGCATCACGACTGATGCTGCCTGTTCCAATTATTCCGAGTCTCAACATGGTTTACCCCAAAGTGCAAAACGTCGATTCTACCCTCGCGCAAACCATTTACAATACGATTACAACAAGCCGCCGGCCATCACTGCCCGCACGATTCCAGAGTGACTTGATTCCAGATCGGTGCCAAATTGTGTTCGATCGCTGTGGACCAATCTGTAGTCTACGCGGGTCGCAAAGCCCTTTCGCTCAACGCATAGACACCGTAATATTACAGTGACGTCTGATTCAGACCCCGGGAGTCACGTCATGAAACTTGATTGCGATCAGATAGAACAATTTAATTCCGAAGGGTATTTATTTATCCCAGGCTGTTTCTCGGCTACAGACGCATCCCGGCTGCTCCAGGAATCCAATAAGGTTTACGCCATGGCCCGGGAAGAAGTTGTTCGTGAAAAAAGTGGTGTTGCCCGTACTGCTTTTGCAGCACACACCTACAATGAGGGATTTCGCCTACTGGGCGCTCATCCGCGCCTGATTAAACCTGTCATGCAGCTACTCGACGAAGACGTCTACATGCACCAATACAAAGTCAATGCGAAAGCCGCATTTGACGGGGAAGTTTGGCAATGGCACCAGGATTTCGGGACCTGGCATCGTGATGACGAAATGCCAGAACCCCGTGCCATGAACATTGCTATCTATCTGGACGATGTCACCGCAGCCAATGGGCCACTACTGTTTATACCCAGAAGTCACAAGGATGGCACGCTGCCTGCTGGACATGACATCGAGACAACGTCGTACCCGCTATGGACTCTGGACAGGGAAACCGTGACCCGGTTGGCTGAACAGGGTGGCATCGCAGCACCGGTGGGCAAGGCCGGTTCCATGGTGATATTCCACTGCAATTTGGTCCACGCCAGCCCACCCAATATCAGCCCTTTCGGCCGCACGATCGTATACTTAAGTCTTTGTGCGGTATCGAACCATATCCGTCGTTATAAACGGGCCGAGTTTATCGCCCACCGGGATTTCACCCCGATCGTTCCACTGGCTGACAACTGTTTGAGTGATCTGGGAGCAGAGTCTGCTTAGGGCTGCCCACCCCCAAATAACCGGGTTGCGTCACGAGCAGTGCCTGCCAGGCCAGCTTGCACTCTGTAATCCAAAACCTAACGTCTTAATCTCTTCGAATTCAGTACAGCATGACCAACAGACTCAAAATTAACGGTACCCGTTTTCTCGAGGACCTCGATGCGCTGCGTGAATTCGGAAAACAAGGAATAGGCGTCGTCCGTCCCGCTTTCTCCGCACCGGATATCGCATCTCGGCGATGGCTGGCCAAAAAATTTGAAGCCTGTGGATTGATACCCCACTGGGACCCGGCTGCTAACCTGTTTGGTCTGCCACCCCAGTCGGGTCAGCCCATATTAATTGGCTCCCACTCCGACACCCAGCCCGAGGGGGGCTGGCTGGACGGTGCCTATGGCGTGATCCTTGCACTCGAAGTGGCCCGGTCCAGTCAGGAGTCCGGCGGTCCTCCAGTCGCTGTTGTTTCATTTCAGGATGAAGAGAGTGCATTCATGCCGCTGACCGGCAGTCGCTACTTCAGCAGGCATTTAAACCTTGATGCCTTATACGACCTGACCAATGCCGCGGGACAGCGTTATGGTGACGAGGCAACAGCGCTGCCGGAGCTCCAGGGGGTTGAGCCGCTGGAAACCAACTATTTCAGTCATTTTCTTGAGGCCCATATCGAACAAGGGCCCGTACTGGATCTCGCCAATGAGACTATCGGGGTCGTGGAGACAATCGTCGGCAGTCGCCAGTTCGAAGTCGTGATTGAAGGACAACAAAATCATGCCGGTACAACGCCGATGTCATTGCGGCGCGATGCCGTAACCGGATTTGCGGCCTTTGTTGCCGCTCTGGAGCAGCGCTATACAGCTGCCGCTACGCCTCGTTCGGTGTGGACCATTGGCCGGGTACAAGTCCATCCCAATGCGCCCTCTATCGTGCCGGGCAGTGTCAGCTGTTCTGTCCAGATGAGAGACGGCGCGTTGAGCCAGCTGGACTTGATGTGCGAGATCACACGGGATACAGCACAAGAAATTGCCGAGGCACGAAACCTGAAGATTTCATTAGCCCAAAACAAATCTGTTGAACCGGTCGACATGGATGAACGCGTGATCAGTGCTTTTTGTGAAGCGGCTAACCTGAACGCTCCTGGACGCTGGCGCCGTATGCCGTCGGGTGCTCTACACGACGCCATGAACCTCGCTGACCATATGCCAACCGGCATGCTGTTTGTGCCTTCGATCGGTGGTGTCAGTCATGCCTTCGAAGAGGATACCCGCAGGGACGATCTGGTTGCCGGGGTCCAGGTTGTGGCCGATACCGTAACTAAGCTGTAGTTGCCTCTTCCAAGCCGAGTTCTTCCGCCATCTTTGCCCGCATGATGAACTTTTGCGGCTTACCGGTCACTGTCATCGGGAACTCCTGGACCGTGTGGACATACCGGGGAATTTTGAAATGTGCGATTTGCCCGTTGCAATAGTTATAGACGTCATCAACCGACAACTCAATACCCTGGGCCGGAATGATCCAGGCACAGATCTCTTCACCGTATTTTTCGTCTGGAATTCCGAAAACCTGGACGTCCTGAATCCCGGGATGGCCGAGCAAATACTCCTCAATCTCCCGCGGATAGACATTCTCCCCACCTCGGATCAGCATGTCTTTCACCCGTCCGACAATGTTGCAGTACCCCTGCGAATCAATAGTGGCGAGATCACCCGTATGCATCCATCCATCAGCATCAATAGACTCGGACGTGCGCTCCGGGTCGTCCCAGTAACCCCCCATGACCAGATAACCGCGGGTGTGCAGTTCACCTTGTTCTCCGACCACAACCGTCTCGCCCGACTCATTCACAACTTTGGCTTCGACATGAGGATGAATCGTGCCAACCGTGGATACCCGCCTCTCAATCGGGTCGTCTACAGCACTCTGGAAGGAGACTGGGCTGGTCTCGGTCATACCATAGGCGATGGTCATTTCTTCGAGGTGCATCTCCGAAACGACGCGTTTCATCAGTTCAATTGGACAAGGTGCACCAGCCATAATGCCGGTCCGAAGGGTACGCAGGTCAAATTCACCGATATCCGGTCGATTCACCATCGCATTGAACATGGTCGGCACACCATGAACACCCGTACAGCGTTCTTGGTGCATGGTCTGAAGGGTCTGAAGCGGATCGAATCCCTCGCCGGGAAACACCATCGTGCTACCAGTCGAGACACAGGCGAGGTTGCCTAACACCATACCGAAACAATGATACAACGGCACGGGTATGCACAGCCGGTCCTTGTGATTCAACCGCATTGAGTTCGCAACAAAACGCGCATTATTGACCACGTTACGATGAGTCAGGGTCGCGGCCTTGGGCGAGCCCGTGGTGCCAGACGTAAACTGCAGGTTAATGGCGTCGACCGCAGACAGCATCCGCCCGATCGCGTCTAGCCGGGCCCGCTGGCCGGCATTGTCCTGCATAACGATGTCCTTGAAGCGGAACATGCCGTCGACTTCGTCATTGCCCATGTGAATGACGCTCTTAAGAGAGGGGAGCCGGGCAGCTGCGAGCTGTCCTGGACGGCAACTCGTGAGCTCTGGTGCGAGATCCTGGAGCATTTCAAGGTAATTACTGGTCTTGAACGTCTCGGCAGTAATCAACGCCTTAGCACCGGACTTGGCCAGCGCGTACTCCAGTTCCGTCCGCCGATAGGCCGGGTTGATGTTCACCAGTATGGCGCCGATACGCGCTGTGGCAAATTGAGTAAGCACCCATTCTGGCCGGTTGGGTGCCCATATACCGACCCGATCACCTTTGTAGATACCCAGAGCAAGAAGTCCTGCTGAAAGCTGATCGACCTTCTGCGCGAGCTGATCCCAGGTCCAGCGCTCGCCAAATTCAGAAAAGATACAGGCATCCCGGTTGCCATGCCTGGACACGGTCCGGGCAAGGAAACTTGAGATTGTGATGTCTTCCAGGGCGGGCTCTGCTGTCCCTTTAACATGCGCCAGATTCGATCCGGAAACAAACCCAGACTGCTCTGATCCTGATTCAACTTCGACCATAAGTGGGTACCTTCGCCCAAGTCCCGAACTACATCTGCTTCCAGTCCCCTAATTGCTCAAAGGCATGCGCAGCCTGGTAGATGGTAGATTCACCGTAGTGACGGCTGATTAACATCATCCCGACTGGCAGGCCTTCACTCATCCCGCAAGGAACCGACATCGCTGGATGCCCCGTGACATCAAATGGACTGGTATTCGCGAGCATCTCGAACGCTCTCTGACAATACAAAGCCAGCGATGCATCTGGTGGCGGCAATGGCGTCGCTTTCATCGGCAATGTCGGCATTAAGAAAAGATCATACTGGCTGAGCGAGTCGTTGTAGGTCTCTTTCAGCTTGCGGCCCAGGTTCTGTGCCTTGGCATAGTAGTGACCCCGATAATGCCGGAGAAAATATTCACCAACGAACATGCTGATCTTGAGTGTGTCAGACAACTCGTCGGCACGATTCGGCCAGTTTGAATGGTGGTCGAGCAGGCTAGTCGAGTAAAGACCTTTCCAACCTGTACCAAAGCCATTACCCTTCATCATCTGATTGGTCAGGCCTTCCAGTGCTATCGGGGTCCAGATGGCCGCTCCCTCGTTGTGCATGGGAATCGATATTTCTTCCACATCTGCTCCCAAATCACGGAGTTTGTCAGCGGCTGTTCGAACCTTTGTATCAACATCAGACTCTGATTCAGGGCGACCGAATCCCTCCTGCACTACACCAATTTTAAGTCCCCGTACGCCACGACCCAAAGCTGATGTGTAGTGATCCACTTGGGGTGAATATTGGCGGGGGTCGAGACCATCTTTTCCCGCAATAACTTCAAGCAGCAGCGCGTTGTCGGCGACATTCTGGGTCATGGGTCCAGTATGGTCGATGGTAGTTTCAATAGGCATAACGCCGGTGTAAGGGACAAGTCCGTGAGTGGGTTTTAGACCATAACATCCACAGTAGGCTGCAGGCATTCGGATCGATCCACCCTGGTCACCACCCATGGCCATGTCGACTTCACCGGAAGCCACCAAGGCACCGGAGCCTGAAGACGAACCTCCAGCCGAGTAACCCCTCTTGTGGGGGTTGTGACAGGGCCCCGTTGCATTGGTATGACTTCCACCAGAAAGGCAAAAATATTCGCAGTGTGCTTTTCCGACAATAGTGCCGCCTGCATCCAGAATACGGGTTACGATAGTGGCATCGATATCGGGAATGTAGCCTTCTAGGGTTGAAGCACCATTCATCATCGGCACACCTGCAAGACTGATGTTATCTTTAAGGACAATCGTCCTCCCAGCCAGAGGTCCACGGGGTGCTCCCTTCACTTCGCACTTGATATACCAGGCATTCAGGGGATTCTCCTCGGGCGAAGGCCGATATCCCGGTGTTCTCGGGTAATCAACGGTCGGCAGGTAATCGGGCATCGCGTCAACTACGTCGTAGACTTTCATGGTGTCTTCCATGACGTCTAGAAACTCTGTAATCCGTTCGTCCGAAAGGTGCATTCCGAAATCCAGCGTGATCTCTCTGAGTTGTTCCTGAGTCGGTCTCTTAACAGTCATGTACGTATACCTCTCTTTGTCGGTTGGTGCAGTCGGTAGGGACTGGCTGACAGTTGGTGTGGTTTCCCTGGTGAGTTCTGTATGGGAGGTGGAAATTGACATCAAGGCCCCAGATCCGAAACCTACAAATTCTTCGATCAGTGCCGATTCGGATGAGTGCCCATCACCGACTTCGCCGATGATATCGCCTTTCTGCAGCAGCAGTACACGGTCAGACAACGAGGTGACGAACTCAAGGTTCTGCTCAACAAGCACGATCGCGAGCCCTTGCTCTGTATTCAGCCTTTTGAGTAGATCACTGATGCCGTCAATGATGGATGGCTGTATACCTTCTGTGGGCTCATCCAGGAGCACCAGGTCTGGTTTGCTGATTAGGCAGCGTGCGAGGGCAAGAATCTGCTGCTCACCACCGCTCAAAGCTCCTCCAGACCGATCGAGCAGTGGCTGGAGAGCCGGAAATTCCTGAATGACAGCTTCGATTGCCTCGTGCTCTTCCTCTCCATGTTCCACGACTCCCATCCTGAGATTGTCGTAGACCGATAGCTGAGGAAATATCCCACGGCCCTGTGGAACATAACCCAACCCAAGCCGGGATCGTTCGTATGCCGGTTCGTCAGAAATATCCACCCCGTCGAACTCTATTCGACCAGAGGTTGCCGGAACGATACCCATCAACGTTTTGAGCAGAGTAGTCTTGCCCATGCCGTTGTGTCCCAACACCCCAACGATTTGACCTTCGTTGACAGAGAAATCGATGCCATGAAGCACGGGTACTCGACCATAACCCGCGTGCAGGTCCCGAACATTGAGGATCAGCGCTTCACTCATTGTACTTTCCTCTGGCCAAGATAGATCTCACGAACCCTGTCGTCCGCGGACACTTCATCCATACCACCCTCTATCAAGATTTGTCCTTGGTGAAAGACGGTGACTCTTCGCGCGATCATGCGAATAAACTGCATATCGTGCTCCACAACGATCATCGTTGCGCTCTTGTTAATTTCCTGGATGATATCGGCAGTTCGTATGACCTCGTCCTGGGTCATCCCAGCAGTAGGCTCATCCAAAATCACCAACCAGGGTTCACCTGCGAGAACCATACCCAGTTCAACCTGTTGTCTCTGGCCATGAGCCAGTGATCCAAGCTGTGCTGTCCGAACATCACCCAGTTGAAGTCGCTCAATGACCTCAGAGGTAATCACGCGCGCGCGCTTTATGCTGGCCGACTGGCTGGCCGACAACCAGATATTCTCTTCTACGTCTAGACCGTCAAATACATTTGGCACTTGTGTCTTAATGCCTACCCCCATTTTCGCCACCTGATGTGGCTCACTGCCGGTCACATTGAAGTTCCGGATGAGAACATCACCGGCTGTAGGGCTCAACTGGGCGGTAAGACACTTAAAAAACGTGCTTTTACCCGCACCATTTGGACCAATCAGGCAGCGTAATTCATTCTCGCGCAGAGAAAAGTCCACACGGTCTACTGCCACGACGCCGCCAAAATGCATTGACAGGTTCCGGGTTTCGAGTACGACGTCACTCCTCAACTGCGGCCTCCTTGACTCGGGATCGCCCACGACGCCTTATTCTTTTCGCGGAGCGAGCTGTCATCCGACGGGAGCGCCTTCGGTCCCATAGCTGCACCAGGGAGGGAACGATGCCCTTGGGAACGACCAGTACAAAAATGATCAGAACGAGACCAAGGAAAAAATTGATATTGACCACAGCCTGGCGACCAAGAAAAGAGGTGAGATAAAACAGGACCAAGGCCCCGAGAATCGGCCCAATTAGCGTTCCTCGCCCCCCAATAATGACCCAGATTATAGCCAGTGCCGCGTTATACAGATTGTAAACATCCGGGGTAATTCGGCCGATTGAATTCGCAAACATGACGCCGGCCAGTCCCGCGATGGCACCGCCAACAGTAAACATTCCTAACTTATATAGGCGAATGTCGTAACCCAAAAGCTCCGAACGAATTTCATTCTCTCTGATAGAAACAGAAACTCGACCAAAATGGGACTTTGTCAGCCATACACAAAGGAAATACGCGCCCAGCAATGAGACCATGGCAACGTAGAACACGTCCTCGGGAAATAGAAACTGATTCGCATCCCAGGGATAATTAATTGGCGGCACGTTGATCCCGTTAAAACCGCCAATTTTTGCGATCCCAATTTTATACTCAGGACCAGAGGTCCGCCTGATGACGCTGTAGAGAATGAGCGTTACTGTCAGGGTGATCACGGCCAGGTAGACGTCGCTCAAACGTCCGTAGAACATAAAGTAGCCTAGAACAGCCGCGGCGGCGCCGGCAACCACTATCGCGAGAACAATTGCACCTGTACTACCTCCAAAGTTCAGTGCTGCGATAGCGTACGCATAAGCACCAATACCAAAAAATGCTGTTTGTCCAAAACAAAGAATTCCCCCAAAACCCCAGATCAGCCCTAGGCTCAACGCCAGTATGGCAAGACTGACCGCAGTAGTCAGACTGATGATCCCAAAAAGATCAAGCGTCTGCGGTGCGCCAAATAAGATGATCAGCCCGACTATCCCGATCGAGATAAGCGCGTTCGTATCCCGAGATCGTTTCACAGACTTCGCTTGAAGAAGCGGCCGGTGATGCCCTGAGGCATCAACCGAAGCAGAACGATCGCGAGCAGGAGCAGTGCTACTTCACCCATGGTTGGACCGATCACAAAACTGATGATGCCGTTAACCCCGCCTAACAGAATCGAGGCCGCAGCAGTACCCGCCAGGATCGCAGTGCCGCCAGAGATGACCGTAATGAATGCCTTTCCGATATAAATTGCCCCGATCGTTGGCAGGATACCGGTAATGGGTGCCAGCAATCCGCCAGCGAGACCTGACAGCGCAGCACCAATCCCAAAAGTCATGGAGTAGACGCGCTGTGTGCTAATACCCAGCGCAGCGGCCATATCAGCTGCCTGCATGGTTCCACGGGCAACCAGTCCCAGCTTCGTGTAACGCAACAGAAGATACAGCAGCAGGATCAGGATGATCGCCACAAAAATTAGGAAAACCTCGTACCCGCTGGAACTGAACTCGCCAATGGGAATTGGACCAAACGGTGCAGATATTGTCGTGGTCGTCTGGGCTCCGAATATGGTGGTAATGAGTCCGATAAAAAGCAGGCTCAGTCCCCATGTTGCCAGCAGGGTATCGACCATACGGCCGTATAGAAACCGTATCAGTACCCATTCGACGATCAGGCCAATGAGACCAACAACCAGCGGTGCCAGGATGAACATCGCTACCCAGATATTTACGCCGCTGTTTGTTGACACGATGACCGTGTAACCGCCCAACATCAGGAACTCACCATGGGCGAGGTTGATAACCCGCATCATGCCGAAAATAACCGCCAACCCGATGCTTATAAGCACCAGGTTGGCGATGCCATAGATGATTTGCAGCGTAAGAGCTGCAAAAAGATCCACTGGCGGATTCCCTAGCGGCTATCGACCCAAGTCAGATTTAATCGATTCCAGCCGCCTTTAACCCATTTTCAAAATAAAACGTTGACTGATTAGGTTGTGCAATCAGATCACAAACCAGCTGGGTATCTGTCGGCTGTTGTTGCTCGTAAGTCTGGATAATGTTGAATTTTTGATCTTTCAATTCAGCCAAGTAGACATTCTGGACCACGTGGTGGGTCTGGGGATCAATTGTGATTTTTCCACTTGGCCCGTTAATACTCGTCGGTGCATCCAGTGCCTCGATCACCTTCATCCGATCAGCAGTTCCCGCGGCTTTAACAGCTTCTGCCCAAAGATAAATACCCTCATACTGACGGGCGGCAAGCTCGTTCAAATAGGGTGCGTCAGCTCCGAATCTAGCCTGGAACCGATCGACGAAGGCCTTATTGTCCGCCGATTCAATTTCCTCAAAATAACTGTAAGCGACGATCATGCCATCGCCTTCTTCTGCAGAAATCATCAAGTGTTCATTACCAACACCAAAGGTAGTAGATGCAATCGGAACACTCTTGTTCATGCCGGCAGCAGCATACTGTCTGTAAAACGACACATGGGCACCACCGACCAACGCAGACATGACCATATCCGGCTTGGCTGCCTGGATCTTTTTGATGGTTGGTCCAAAGTTGGTCACATCAAGTGGGAAAAATTCCGTTTCGACAGGGTCACCACCATTGTCACGGACATATTTCTGGACCCAGTCGGCAGTGATGTGGCCGTAGTTGTAGTCAGCCGCAATGATGTAAACCTTCTTACCCCAATTGTTCATTGTATAGGGCACAAGTTTTTCTACGGTCTGGCCCGGTGTTGAACCTGTGCAATAGTTATTGGTATCGCAGACACCGCCTTCATACAGGGTATTGTAAAAATAAAGGGTACGGTATCGGCTCAATAATGGCCTGATTGACTCACGTGATGCTGATGTGATGCCAGCCTGAACAACATCCACCTTGTCACTGGTAGCGGCCTTTGTCGCGTATTGCGTATAGAACTGAATAGTCGACTGTGGATCGTAGACCGTCAGGTCCACCTGCTTGCCCAACAATCCACCTGCTGCATTGATCTCTTCGACTGCCAAATGACTCGCATCCACCATCGGTCTACCGTAGATATCAAGACCGCCAGACTGATCTAAAATCACAGCCATCTTTAGCGCATCAGCCGCCTGAGCTTGTCCGATAAACGCTGGGGCTGTCAGTACCGTGGCAGTTGCCGAGGCTCCTTTTAGAAAGTTTCTTCGATTGATTGTCATATCATTGTCTCCCTTGGTTTTGAATTTGAGCGATCCCACTCCAGAATCGCCATGAACTCCATCTCTATTTCAGAGTTCTTTACCCCCGAAACGCTTATTCGGTGGGATTACTTTTCCACCGATCAAAGGCCTCTTGGTCTTCAGAAGATTCCTCACCGGCCTGGTTACTCGGTGGATTCGATATCTGATCAGAAATACCCTTAATACCGTCACCAATATTGATGCCGATTTCCTCACCGAGTTTCTTCACTGCAGGCAATTGCAGTGCCATCGACAAAACACCATCAACCACCTGGTTGACAACAGCTTTATCCGTACCACTCCCGTCAGAACCACCGCCGGAATTACCAAACCCTGTGACGTGATTGATTCTGATGCTGTCGATCTTTTCAGCAGGCTTCACCATGCTGTCGACGACCTCGGGTAAGATTTCGAGCTTACGCATATGTAGCTTCATCTCGATAAGATCGTCACTTTGACTGTTCTCTGATGCAATCAGGGCAGCTTCTCCTTCGGCACGCGCTATCAGTTGGATCCGTTCGGCCTCTGCCCGCGTCATCGTTGCATCCGCCTCGGCTTTCGCCATCGCGAGCAGCGTACCTGTCTCACTGCCAACTCGGGTTTCATCAACCTCAGCCTGTTCATGAGCACGGATCATTGCTAATTCCCGTTCACGCTCTGCAACCGCAATCTCCCTTACCGTCTCAAGACCTTCTTTAGCCCGAACCTCCTCGGACTTGGCTTCTTCGACTTCGACCTGCGCCTTGGCGACTTCAGCCTGCTGCGAAGCAATCACAATCTCTCTTTCAAGTCGACGTAATTCTGATGCCTGCGCAGCGTCTAGTTCAGCCCGTCTTATTTCCCGGCCACTCTGAATCTCCTTCGCTTTGACTTCCTTGTCTTTTTCTATTCGTGCAAATTCCTGCCGCTGCTCAGAGCCAGATCTTTCTTCAGCTATGGCCGCGTCGCTAACAGCGCGCTCACGCTCAATGTTTAACTGTTGTTGAATCTGGGCTTCTTCCTCCTCCTGCTCAATGTTCAGGCGCTCCTTCGTGGCGTCCAACTTACTCTTGCGAACCGCGACATCAGCATCAGCCTCAATGACAGCACGTTCTTTCTTACTGTTTGAAACAATCTCAGCCAATCGACGAAGGCCGATAGCATTGAAGGCATTATTTTCGTCGAGTGTATTGAAAGGCGTTTGATCCAGTCGGGTCAAAGAAACCGACTCCAGTATTAGTCCGTTTTGGGACAGGTTTGGCTTCAACATCTCGTCGACCTGAGCAACGTACCGCCCACGCTCATTTTGGAGTTCGTCCATGGTGTAGTTAGCTGCCACCGACAATATCGCATCTACCAGTTTACCTTCCAGTGTCTCAGCAAGATCGTCGGGGCGAAATGTCTTGCCGGCTAAAGCCTGGGCCGCTGTCGCAACGCCTGAGTCGCTAGGATCTACTCGTACGTAGAACTCGACGGTAACATCTACACGCAAGCGATCAACGGTAATCACAGATGTCTCACCAGAGCGTACAACCTCAAGACGCGTCGTCTTCATATTGACTTCTGAGACGCGGTGCAGAAACGGAAGAGCAAGAAAGCCCCCATCCGTGATAATTCTTTGTCCGCCAAGACCTGTTCGGATTAACGCAACTTCGCGGGACGCTTTTCGGTAAAAGCGGTTCAGCAAAACAATCGCCACAATGATGGCGATGACCACTACGATCAACCAGACCCAATACATGTGCCCCCCGTCCCCCTTTTATATTTGCGAGTGTCGATTCATCATGGGAGCCAAAATACCATATTGATCCCATCACTCTGACTGTGAAATTGTATCTTTTGATGGATATTGCACAGTAGATGACAAGTCAGTCGTAAGTCAATACATCTCGTTGCCTTTTTAGACGATAATCGAGTAGTCCACAGAGGGTAATTCTCTAATATTTAAAAAGGGGTTTAGTATCCAACAAGCGATTAACCACCGTTCCTTTTGCTCAAGAATTGACTAAATTTACCCACTGACCTTTAAATAATAAGTAGGAATCATGAGTCTTGATGATCTGATCAACAGCGAACAGCCAATCATTCTCGATGGCGGGATTGGCACCGAGCTGGAACGGCTTGGCGCACCCATGGATCACGAAGCCTGGTGCGCGGTGGCTCTTGAGACCCACCCCCAACTGGTTCGGGATGTCCATAGATCCTATATCGATGCCGGTGCCGATATCATCACCGTGAACTCCTATGCCACGACACGGCACGCACTCAACAACGGTGGAATGCAGGAAAACTTCACGAGTTGGAACAAACTGGCAGTACAACTCGCCAAAGAGACACTCGATGCGAGTGAACCGGACAGAAAAATCCTGATTGCAGGATCAGTGTCGAATTTTGGCCACTTCGACGATAGATATACAGACGAACAACTGGCACCCAATTTCAGGGATCAGGCAGAGATACTGATCGAAAACGGTGTCGACTTCATTATTCTTGAGAGCCTGGGTGCCAAGACCTCCACTATTGTGACCGCACTGAATGCTATCGCTGCATTCGATGTGCCCATCTGGGTCGCCGTTAGCTGTGCGGAAGATCATGAATCAGGCCAACTATTTCTGGGTATTGAGGAAAGCAGGATCCACAGTCACAGACCGCTGGCCCACCAGTCTCTTGGGGACGCTATTAAAACCATTATGAATACAGCCGGTTCGGCCCTTCTGGTGATGCATTCAACCGTAGACACCACGCTGCCCGCACTTCAATTGATGCAGTCACATTACGACGGTCTTAGGGGTGCCTACCCCAACGCGGGCTACTGGATACGGCCCGAGTGGGCATTTGTTGATCAAATCAGCCCACAAGATTATCTGGAGCGCGCCCGCAAATGGTTGGATACCGGCGCCCGAATCGTGGGCGGCTGTTGCGGTATCGGTCCAGAGCATATCGCGGCACTCAGTAAAGGCTTGCACAACAGTTAGCGCAGTGCCAGTTATCCCAAGTTCTAGATGTTGTTGGTTTTTTTGTGAACCACCCTTTTCAGGGGTGACAGGTTGATTTCATCCACCACGGTCTCCCTTCGTGCCGAAAGTGCCCCAATGATAGCGCCCGCCACATCTTCGGGTTCGATAAAGTTTTCGGGATCAGCGCCAGGTTCAAATTCGAGGGAGTCGAAAAATCCTGTTCGCACCATACCGGGATTGATGACCGTGATCCGTACATTTGCTGCAGCACACTCGTGTCGCAGTGCCTGAGCGAACCCCCGAACTGCAAATTTGGTCGCCGAGTAAACCGCCCCATATCGGCCACCGGACAGTGCTGCTTCGGATCCCATCAGAACCACGTCGCCACCCCCGTTGCGTTTGATGACTGGCATAAAAGCACGGACAACATATATCTGACTGGTCAGATTGAGATCAACCAGTTCACTGATATCCCTGTAAGCAAACTGTTCAAGAGAACCGAACCGCCCTCTGCCTGCACAACAAACGAGCCCCGTGACTTCTGCGTAGGTTTTTGCCAGTTGTGAAAGAACATCAGGCAGCGCCGACACTTGAGCGAGATCAAGCGGCACTGGTCGAAACCGCACATTGTCTATTGTGCAGCGCTCAAAATCTCGTGCGATGCCGATAACGGTGGCGCCTTTTTCCAACAGGCACCGACTAACAGCAACACCGATGCCGCGACTGGCACCTGTCACGATCAGCGTCCGCGCATCAAATCGATCGGTCATCGCTCCTTCCTATCGGATCACTCTGACCTTGGCTGTTGGTGACCCCTTGGCGGGATGACGGCGAACAAGTATAAATCTTGTCAGCGGCGGTATAGCGCAATAACTGGTCATAACAGAAGCTCATCATCTGTTGCTCACAATCCATACTGTAAGAGATCATTTTATCGCGCGATTCAAAGGGGCCGGCAAACAATGCTTCGTCCGGATACAGACGGGTGACGTTGCGGAAATACGGTTTCGGCATGCGGAACGGTCCCAACGTAACCGAATGAATACGGTTCTCCGGGACCCGATCGAAGACATCTTCGAAAAGTCTCTGATAAAGATCCTGGTAGTGCAATTCATAGAGCACCGGATCAAAGCGAAGACCAACGTTCCAGCCGCGTTGTGCAAGTTCGGTCAATGCAGCGAGTCGTTTTTCAACTGACGGTGCCTTGTGTTCGAGCGTTGCTGCAGTCAGATCCGGTGTAAGACTGTAAGCAATCACCACATTGGGTAACGGTGCGGATTCAAACAGACTTCTGATCTGGGTACTCTTGGTCCGCAGTTCTACCTGTGCACGCGGGTGCCGACGTAACCAAACCAGCAGTTCTCGAACAAATCCGGTCACAGGCTCCAGCGCCAGGCTGTCGCAGTCGTAACCGGAAAAAAACCAAACGTCTTCGCCTGCATGGATTTTGAGTTTTTCCGCCATGCCATCAAAAAAGTGTTCGTAATTAACGAACACGACGTAATGTGCAGAACGATACATGCCCTGTAGAAAGCAGTATCTGCAATCATAAATGCAGTTCAACATATGCGAGAAATAGTAGTTGTGCTCACCGCCGATACCGTATCCCTCCGGTGCCGGCAAGACTGAGGCGCCGAACTTTTTGGCCAGTATCAGCGCAGGCTTTTTTTTCTGCAGGCGAAAGTTCTGTGCCTTAGGATTGAATACCTCCTGGTACCGATCGCAGGTGACATACGCCGCATCCGGGAAGCGCCGGATCATGTTTTCGGCGCGTTCATGCCGTGCAACGGCGTTTTCCACATAAATGGTATCTATCATGGCTGCTGTTCAACCCGATCTGCAGCCTCCGCCCCTTGTGGAGCAGACAGATTCACCGGCAGCGCTGATAGTTTGCTCTCCAGCCACGTCAGCACAGCGCTGGCGTCTTGACACACAGATGTCCCCGGTACAGCCGGTAGCTGACCTGACCTCGCCTTTAAGCGGCTCAACAGAGCAGTGAGCTGGTGGCGCTGTGAAACCGTGAAATGCCATTGTTTGAGATAAAGGGATGACAGGTCCGGCAGGGGCCGCACAGTGTCGAGAACACGGGACAGATCAGACAACTGACCGACCGTACTCTCAATAGCCGACATCTGGTCGGCTATTAACAAACTGATCTGATCTGCTGTCAGATCAAGATCTGACCCGGAGTTGTCCGAGATGATTTTCAGACTTTGAACCAGCTCGCCGGTGCTGCAACGACAGGCGATCTGATAGAAGCCGGAGGCCTCCATATCATAAGCACAGCAATCCGGGTAATGCCGCTCAGGTTCATCCACCGTGACCAGTGGCGAGCGCAGCAATTTGACATCCAGCACGTACGGCGGATACCAACTGCGTCCAGACGCGTGTTCCGTGATTCGACTCGCAAGCAACACGCTGCCGATCGGCGCTTGCTGATGGCCGGCGATACCAATGTTGAGCCAGGCCTGGTCCACGCTCTGGGCAGTTCTATGGAACAGATGGGTAACCGCGGCGGCACAGTGGGTTCGACCGATCCCGCTGACCACAAGCGACAGACTGCCATTGCAATACACAGGAAAAATACCGGCCGGGCGATCCTGCACAAGATCCAACGCCTCAATAATCGGCCCTGCCTCAGCCTGCAAAGCGACGACCAGGTTAGTCATCCGGCCACTTCCTTGGTATCGAATCGGCTGTCAGCGTATTTTCCTGATTCTTCTAGACAATGACGCGCCCAATTCCGCTTGCGCTCGTACGCCTGAATTTCATCGCGGTGGTCACGACGCCTGGCGCCCTGCAAATAGACATCCAGCTTTGTTAGCATCTCGTTGGTGGCTGATTGGATCTGCACACTTGTCAACGTCCCTGAGCAAATCAGCTTTTCAAGTGAGGCAATGCGGAATCGGTCCATGCCCCAGTATTTCGTCGACAACTGGTCGTCGTGCCCACCGTACTTCACGACCAGTTTCTCCGGCAAATAGGTGACCGGGAGTTTGGCACAAAGACGAAGCCACAGATCATAGTCCTCACAAGCGGGCAACTCTTCGTCGAAACTGCCAAAGTCCTCGAACACACTGCGGTGAAGTAACACCGCCGATGGGGAGATGACGCAGCGAGGCAGACACTGTTCGAAAATATTGCCACCGCTCTTGAGATGCTTGTTCATCGGATTAACCCGTACGCCGTTGCGAATCCAGATCTCGTCGGTATGACAGATTCGGGACCGGGGCTCTTTCGCGAGGGCCTGTAACTGCTGTTCGATCTTGGATTCACACCAGGAATCGTCAGAATCCAAAAAAGCAATCCAGTCTCCCCGAGCTGCTGTGATACCCCGGTTTCTTGCAGCACTCACACCCTGATTCGACTGACTTAACAGGGTAGCGTGAGGATAGTCAGTGTGTACCCGTTCACAAGTGTCATCGGTGGAGCCATCGTCAACGACGATCAGGTCAAGCGATGCATGGGTCTGAGACACCACAGACTGCAGTGCCCGATTGATCAGGTGTTCACGGTTGAATGTCGGCACTACGACCGAAACAGAAGGCATCGGGCTCATCACTACTCCCCACTAGCGTGCAGGTGGAGGTGGCACACGTATCAATACGGCTGTGAGTATTGCAATTACCGAAAACATAACAAACACCCACAACGACCATACATAGTCGCCAGTATAGTCGCGCAGGATACCGGAAATCAGCGGGCCGGCTGCCTGTGCGCCCACCTGAACCGCCAGCGCAGTGCCGCGAATAGCGCCATAGCTCGCCCGCCCAAAATAATCTGCCCAGGCCAGAGGCAACACAGTCAGCATGCCACCGATACCCATACCGAACAGTGCGGCGGCAGCGTAACCGTGCCAGGACTGCGTAATCCAGATCATAACCACTGCACTCAGTGCCAGAAACAATGCCGTTACCATTAACGATAAGCGTACGCCCAGGCGCCGGATGAATGCACCAAAGGCAAGACCGGATATGGCGGAAAGCAAAGAAAACGCTCCGATAATCGTCGCTGCGATGGTGGGGTCTATCCCCCGTTCAATCAGGTGGGGTACCTGGTGAAGTGAAACACCTGCCTGTACTGGATACACCAGCAGCGTGTAGAGCGACAGCAACCAGAATGTCCCGGTGCGTACTGCCTGAGCCCGAGTAAATGCCGGTTCACTTGGGCTATCTTGAGAATCCTGTGCAATCTCTTTACCGGTTTGATCGGTACCGTCGGGCACGATACCCATATCTTCAGGTCGCCGAACGACCAGCAGCCACACCGGGATGAACCCAACAATCAGAACCGTTATACCAATTGCGATCCATCCTGAACGCCATCCATGCGTATTGATAGTCAGTTGGGCAATCAGCGGCATTGCCATCAGGCCCATCATTTGCATAAACGTGGCAATGGATGTCGCAATGCCGCGTTTTCGAACAAACCAGTTGTTGACTGCACCGTAAATTCCGAGTTCAAATGGACTCGCAAAACTCATCCGGGCAATGCAGAAAAGCAGGATAAATACGATCAGTGACTGCGTCAGGGACAACAATACCGCACACACTCCGGTTACTAATACTGCCACGCAGAGCATGACCCGAGCACCGCGCCGATCCAGTATTGGTCCCAGTAACGGTGATGCTATCGCCGCCAGTACACCGCCCAGAGACACCGCAGCCGACAGGGACGTTCGGGACCAGCCGAACTCGCCAGTCATCGGCTCGATAAAGATCGAGAGGGTCGCCACCGCAGAACCCTGCCGGGCAAACCCTGCACAACACACACAGGCCAGCACCACCCAGCCATAAAAAAACGGCAGCCGGGGTTGCAACCAGGCTGGAAGAGCTCGAACGTAACTCAAACCTGCCGACATCGATGGGTCAGCACTAAAACTAAAGCTGTTGAACAGACCTGGCTTCAAGCCGGGCCATGTAGGTCGCACTGAAGACCACAACACCAGCGCCGACCCAGACCCAAATCACGGGTGACTCCGCGAAAAAAATCAGCCCGATCATTGTCGACCACACCAACTGCAGAAAATCGATCGGCTGAGACACGGTCACGTCCACCAGCGCCAGGCCACGAGCGATACATAAATGACTCGTTGTCGCAAAGATCGCCGTACCGGCCAGAAAGACGAGATCGGATTGACTGGGTGATTGCCAGACCCACAGCGCCGGGGCCAGCATGGTCAGCGTCGCATAAATCGAGAGATACACGACCAGGGTCCCGCTTGAGTCGTCGCGTACCAGAAACTTGGTCAATACTTTGGATGCGGCAAATAATGGCGCCGCCGCCAGCATTGCCAACGCACCCCACTGCACAACCGCCACTCCGGGGCGTAAAATGATCAGCACACCCACCAGACCCAAGGCAACTGCAATTATCCGGGGGCGTGTCAATCGTTCTCGTAAAAAAGCCACAGCCCCAATGACGACAAAAATCGGGGCTATAAAACTCAGCGCGGTCACTTCCGCAATGGGCAACCGGCTTGCTGCAAAAAACCACAACATGACCGCAATTGCATGAATAAAGCCACGAAACCCGTGGAGGCGCAAATGGCGGGTACGAAACAGTGCCGCACGCCTGCGTAGCACCAGCGGCAGTAGGACCAGTAACCCGAACAAATATCGGGTAAACGCCGCCTGAATGGGATGCAATTCATTACCGACGTACCGTACAAGAGCCGTGAACACAACGAACAGGATGCCGGCGAGTGCAATCCAGAGCAGTCCTTTGGTCATTGAACTCACCCGCGGAGTCTATACGACTATCCTGGCCCTTAAACAGGTGATCTTGGCGCAAGGCCTTGGTCATAGGATACTCGGATGGGACCCGTCAACTGAACAGTCTGTACTTCCCACGTGAACAGCCGAGCAAGCAGCCGGATAGAATATCTTGCCCTGAACCAGTAATATTCACCAGATTAGACCAATGTATGATGGATCAAAACCTAAACGAGTTTTCTCGATGAAATACCAAACTCCCAGCACAACCAAAGAAGCCGCTGTGCTCATCACGCGTGAACGGGGCAAAGCATTTGTACTCGCCGGCGGGACTGATCTGATGGTTCGAATGAAAAGCGGATTGACCGAGCCCGACCTGGTGGTTGACATCAAACATATTCCAGCCATGCAGTCGATCAAGAAATCCGCAACCGGTTTCCGGATTGGCGCCGCCGTCTCTGCTGCTGAAATGGGCGAAAACGCAGCGCTAAAGAAGGCTTGGCCCGGCGTCGTGGAATCTGCAAACTTGATCGGGTCAGATCAAATTCAGAACCGTTGTACCGTTGCCGGCAACCTGTGCAATGCGTCCCCTGCAGCAGATGCTGTACCAGCCTTGATTGCGGCAGGCGCAAAGGCCAATGTCGTGGGTCCACAACGCCGACGAACCGTCTTAGTCGAAAAGGTGATCACCGGGCCGGGTACAACATCACTGGCCAAAGGTGAGGTGGTTGAAGCAATCACACTACCCAAACGACCGCCCAAGTCGGGTGATGCGTACCTGCGCTTTATACCGCGATCGGAGATGGACATCGCGGTAGTGGGTGTGGGTGTCAGCCTGACGCTGGGCAACAACTCGGTCATTAAAAGCGCACGAGTCGCACTGGGTGCAGTCGCACCCACCCCATTGCTGGTGCCCGCAGCAGCTAGGGCTATCGTCGGTACGACACTGAACAAAGCTGCACTCGATAAACTCGCAGAAGCTTGTTCCTCCGCTTGCAACCCGATTGATGACAAACGCGGCACTGTCGAATTCAGAACCGAAGTCGCGGGCGTTCTCGCCCAACGTGCGGCTAAAATTGCTTACAACCGCGCGGGGGGTAAATGATGGCAGGAACACTTGTATCGACTATGATCAATGGCGATCAGACCGAGTTTGTCTGCCAGGCGAGTGAAACGCTGCTGGAAGTGCTGCGCAACCGACTCGGGCTGACCGGCTCTAAAGAAGGTTGTGGCACCGGTGACTGCGGTGCCTGCAGTGTTACGCTAGACGGCCGTTTGGTCTGTTCCTGCCTCGTGTTGGGTGTCGAGGCCCAGGGCCGAAAAGTGAACACCATAGAGGGTCTGGCAGACGGCGATAATTTGCACCCATTGCAATCCAACTTTATCAAACATGCAGCGCTGCAGTGCGGTATCTGCACACCTGGGTTTTTGATAGCCAGCAAGGCTCTGCTGGACCGAAATCCGAATCCGACCGATGAGGAAATTCGATTTGCCTTGGCGGGGAATCTCTGCCGCTGCACGGGCTACGATAAGATCGTACGCGCTGTTAAGGCCACGGCAAAAGATCTCAGGAAAAAATAACCCATTACTTGACGACAATTCCAACACGATCAAGACAACACTTGATCTAATCCGCAGGAGATGCCTGAGATGGCAAATGACACAAAGTTCAGAAACCGAAAATTCAAATCTGTAGGTACACGCCCACCGCGACCAGACGGTCTCGACAAAGTCACCGGTCGAGCGAAATACGGTGCAGACACGTTTGCCCCGGGCCAACTCATCGGCCTGGTTTTACGCTCCCCCCATGCCCACGCGGAGATTAAACGTATCGATACCTCAAAAGCTGCAAAGCTAAACGGGGTTAAGGCAGTGATCACCAGCGAAGATTTACCCGACCTTACGAACGGTGACCGTGATCTGTACGACACACTTGAGAACTGTATGGCGCGGGACAGAGCTCTCTATGATGGCCACGCCGTTGCAGCTGTCGCGGCCATCGATGCCCCAACAGCCAGGAAAGCTTTGAAGCTGATTCGCGTAACTTACAAGCGTCTGCCGCACGTAACTGATGTCGACGATGCAATGAAACCTGACGCACCGTTAGTACAACCACGGGTGTATACCCGTGGCGTATCGCCAAAGCCAGAATCGCCATCGAACGTAGCGAAGGTAAGTGAATTTGGCCATGGCGACGTCGAAGCCGGATTCAAAGCAGCCGATGTGATTGTCGAAAAAAGCTACAAAACTGAGCAGGTTCACCAGGGCTACATTGAACCACATGCCTGCCTTGCCAGTGTTGGACCTGATGGCCATGGCGAGCTCTGGGTGACCACACAGGGACATTTCATTTATCGCAATACCTGCGCTGCCTTGCTCGGCATGGAGGTCGCAAAACTGAAGGTAACCTCTTCAGAAATCGGCGGTGGGTTCGGTGGTAAAACCCACGTCTGGATGGAGCCAGTTGCGCTGGCATTGTCCCGCAAAGCCAATCGCCCGGTAAAACTCGAGATGACCCGGGACGAAGTATTCCGAAGCACAGGCCCAACCTCGTCGACTTCCATTGATATCAAAATCGGTGTAAAAAAAGACGGCAGAATCACTGCTGCAACTGCGGATTTACGTTACCAGGATGGTGCCTTTCCAGGAATCTGGGCCATGCTGGGCGCAATGACGTCCTATGCCTGTTACGACCTGAAAAATGTGAAAACGGTCGGCTACGATGTTCTCGTTAACCGGCCTAAAGTAACTGCCTATCGAGCGCCCTCTGCGCCGATGGCCGCGTTCGCCGTGGAAAGCACTATCGACGAGGTGGCTGCTGAAATCGGCATGGATCCAATTGACTTTCGGATCAAGAACGCCGCGAAAGAAGGGACCAAGTCATCCTATGGTCCGACTTACGGTCCCATCGGTATCGGCCCAACACTGACTGCTGCCAAAAAACACCCGCACATGCGAGCAAAGCTTGGAAAGAACCAAGGTCGGGGCATGGCCTGCGGCTTCTGGTTTAATTTTGGGGGCGAGACGTGTACGGACCTCAACATTGGTGCCGATGGCACAGTCACGCTGACCGTTGGCACAGTAGATGTCGGGGGCGCCCGAGCGTCACTGTCGCTGATCGCAGCCGAAGAACTTGGCATCCCGTACGAACGTGTGAAGTGCAATATCACTGATACCGCCTCGCTGGGGCACAACGACATGACCGATGGCAGCCGCGGGACCTTCTCCTCCGGCATGTCGACCATTTTCGCGGCCCGCAACGCGATCGAAGACCTGCGTCAACGGGCGGCGGCTACGTGGGAGATCCAGGTCAAAGACGTTGTATGGGAAGACGGCAAAGCGATTGCCAAAGGTAAAAAGTACAGGAAACTCAAACCGCTGAGTCTTGATGACCTGGCGGCAGCATCACCGAACACGGGCGGACCCATCGCGGGTCACAGTCAGATTGTTGCCGATGGTGCAGGTGTGTCATTCGCGAGCCACATCTGCGATATCGAGGTTGACCCGGAAACCAGCGCCACGAAAGTCGTGCGTTATACTGTCATTCAGGATGCCGGCAAGGCAGTCCATCCCGACTATGTCGAAGGTCAGTTTCAAGGTGGTGCCGCACAGGGTATTGGCTGGGCACTAAATGAGGAATATATCTACGACAGGAATGGGCGCTTACAGAATCCCGGCTTTTTGGATTACCGGGTGCCGGTCTGCTCCGACCTACCGTTCATCGACACACAGATTCTCGAGATCCCGAACCCAAATCATCCGTACGGGATTCGCGGCGTTGGCGAGACGTCCATCGTACCGCCACTGGCGGCAATCGGGAACGCTCTCTCTGATGTCGCCGGAGTTCGCATGACCCATGTGCCGATGTCACCACCACGGATACGCAAGGCCATTAAGGAAAACCAGGCCTGAGTTGAGAGACGATGCTGAAGGTCTGCTTATCCGGTCCATTTAAAGCGGCGGCGGACGGTGCTGCTTCGGTCTTGATCAGCGCAGCGACCATCCGGGAGCTGTTGCGGGAACTCGTCAAACAATATCCGGGCATGCAGAATCAGCTCGACGATGGTATCGCGGTATCTGTCAACGGCCAGATCTTTCGTGACAAGTGGTCAGAGGAGATCCCGGAAGGTGCTGAGGTCTTCCTGTTGCCGCGTATTCAGGGTGGATAGAGAAAATTGGCAAGGCAACACACGCGCCCGTAGCTCAGCTGGATAGAGTACCTGGCTTCGAACCAGGTGGTCGGGGGTTCGAGTCCCTCCGGGCGCGCCATTAAATCAAGGACTTAGAGCGA